>JBILSK010000305.1:0-3819 GCA_044372165.1 Burkholderiaceae bacterium
TTGCCCTGAAAGATCCAAACCGGCACTTCTTCGGCCAGCAACTGCGGCACCACGAACATCTGCAGGTCGCTGCGGCTGAAGGGCTGGAAAAATTCCAGGCGCAGCCGCGAGGTGCTGCCGATCTGCCCCTCGGCCTTGAACTCGCCCGCCCAGTCATTGATTCGAGGACGACGAAATCCGGCCATCATGCTGAAGGCGCCATTGGACTTGCTGTCGACCGATCCGCCAAAGCCGAAGCGAACGAAGTTCGGACCCCAGGTGCGTTCCACGATATTGAGCTGCAAGGTCTGGCCTGATGCATCCGGAATCAGGCCATAGCCGATGCGCTCGAAATCCCCCATGCCGTTGATGCGGTCGATCGACTGGTTCAGGGATTCCTGATCGAGCGTGCCCGCATTGGGCAGCTTGGCCAGTTCTCGAATCGCGCGTCGGGTCGCGGGGTCCACGCCGACGATCCTCACGCGCTGATACCGATCGTCGCGCACGATGCGCGCAGCACGTTGCGCCTGCCAGGCAGCGTAGTCGGCTTCGTTCAAGGTCAGCGTCGCAAGCTGCGCCGCCACCCCTCGTGTGGCGGCCTCGCCGGCCGGAATGCCGTCGACCCCGCGACTGAAACTGCCCGCGCTGATGTCGCCCAGTTCGGGCCGAATCAGGACATCGCGCCCGGCAACGATCTCGGCGCGCGACTCGCGCATGTTGCGCTCCATCAGCACGCTCACCATCTGGCTGGCCACACTCAGCACATTGCCGAGCTCGGAGCGCTTGAGCAGCGGGCTGCCGATGTCGACCGCGATCACCACGTCGGCGCACATGTCGCGCACGATATCGACCGGCATGTTGCGCGACAGCCCACCATCGACCAGCAGCTTGCCCTCGACAACGACCGGCGAGAAGACCGACGGTACCGCCATGCTGGCCCGCACGGCGGTCACCAGGCTGCCCTGCGACTGCACCACCAGATCGCCCTGCTCGAGGTCGGTTGCCATGGCTCTGAACGGAATTGGCAGCTGGTCGAAGGACTCCAGCACGGTGCTCGATTCGAGCAGCTTGTGCAGGAAGAGCTCGATCTTCTGGCCGGCCACGAGACCCGGAGGCAGCTTGATCTGACCATCGCCCCAACCCAGGGTCAGATCAAGCATGTAGGCCTTTTCTTCGCTCTTTCTGCGGGTCGGCAGGGCTTCCCTGGGCGGAGCGTCATGGAACATGTCGCGATCCCAGTCGGCCAAGCGCAGCCTGCGCTCGATCTGGTCCGGAGACAGTCCGCTTGCATACGCGGCGCCGATCGCCGAGCCCGCACTGGTTCCCGCGATGCAATCGATCGGGACCCGCAGCGACTCCAGGACGCGCAGCACCCCCACATGGGCGAAGCCGCGCGCACCGCCCCCAGAAAGCGCGAGACCAATTCGGGGTCGGCTGGCGGGAGGCGGGTCTGCCGATGTGCTGGATGGCGTCTGCGCTGCCGCAGGCATCAGTCCTGCCGCGAACAGCACGGACAGCAGGCAAGCCCGGGCTCGGGCGATCAGGTCAAACCCTGGCGCCCGTCCGCATGGACCCGCCAAGCCGACCTGCATGGCCGGTCAGCGAGACACGGGTGCACCCGGTGTCGACTGCAGCGGATACGGCGCAGGCGCGGGCGCTTGTTGCGGATACTGGGGCGCAGCAGCAGGTTGACCCGGTTGGGGCGGTTGCGCCGGGTAGGACTGCGGCGCGTACTGAGGCGCCGGGGCGTACTGAGCCGGCGCGGGCGGCGCTGCGGCGGCCGGCGCGGCCGGGGCCGGGGCGGGAACCGAGGGCAATCCTGGCGTCGGCGCCACCGCGCCCGGCACGGCGGGTGCCGTCACACCGGGTGCCGTGGGCTGGCCGGGTTGAGCCGGCGCGCCGGGCGCAAATGAGGGCATGCCCTGCGGGTTGGGCCCGTCGTCGACCGGCTTCACTTCGGTCACGTAGTAGCGGGTCTCGCCAAAGCAGCTGGTCGGCAGACCGACCTTCTGCTCGTAGTGCATCGCCACGCGACGGCCCATGTAGCGATTGATCTTGGCGGCCACTTCATCATTGAGCACGGTGAAGTTGAATTTCTCGGGAATGGCGCCGGGCATCGCCACCAGCGCCACCTCGCCTTCCCAGGTCTTGCACAGCCAGCCCTTCTCGGAAAATTTCTGCACCCAGCCGGCGCGCTCGCCCTGGGCATAGCTCCAGTTCCAGGCGAAATACATCCAGCCTGCCGCCACCGCGATCAGCGCGAACAGGATGCCCAGCAGGAAACGGCCAGATGAATGGCGGGACGAACGGTACGCTGCGGCGATGGTGGACATGGCGCAAGGGAGTGAGTGTCAGCGACCGGATGCTAACACCGACGCCCGCCCGCCCCTACGACCGTCCTTCGCCACGGACCGCGGCGATCGGGACCGCAGGCAGTCCCCATCGCGTCTCGACGACGCTATCGATTGGGCGGCCGCAGCACCCACAGCAGCGCCAGGATGCCGACAAACAACACGGCAGCCAGCAGGAACACATCGGTGGCCCCCAGTGTCGCGGCTTGCTGGTCGACCATGCGGTTCAGCAGTGCCAGGGACTGCTCCGGTGTGTAACCGGCTCGCTCGGCCTGCTCCAACCAGGCCTGGGCCGCAGCATTGCCGGGATGCAACGACTCGACCAGGTGCTCATGGTGGATCGAGGTTCGCTGCTGCCACAAGGTGGTGCTCAGCGACGCCCCGAACGCGCCGGCCGTCATGCGCGCCGCATTGCTCAGGCCTGCCGCCGCAGGCATCTGCGAAGGCGGCAGTCCGCGATAGATGAGCGGCTGCATCGGCATGAAGAAGAAGGTGGTCGCGACACCCTGCAGCAGCGCGGTAGCCACGATCTCCCACACCGTCACCTCGACGGTGAAGCGCGAGCGCATCCACATCGTGAGCGCAAAGCAGATGAAACCGATCGAGGCCAGCCGCCGGGGATCGACCCGGCCCAGCATCCGCCCCACCGTCGGCGCAAAGATGATGGAAAACACGCCCACCGGTGCCGTGACGATGCCTGCCCAGGTCGCTGTGTAGCCGATCGACTGCTGCAACCACAGGGGCAGCAGCACCACGCTGCCGAAGAACAAGCCGTAGGACAAGGACAGCACGACCGTTCCCAACGTGAAGTTGGACTCACGGAAGAGCCGAACGTTGACGATCGGATGTTCTTCGGTGAGCTCCCAGATCACGAAGATCGCCAGCCCGATGGCGGCGATGATCGCCAGCATCACGATGTGGGTCGAATCGAACCAGTCCTCTTCCTTGCCGGTGTCGATCATCATCTGCAAGGCACCGATCCAGACGATCAGCAGCACCAGTCCGACTGCATCCACCGGCACACGCCGCGCGGGCGAGTCCCGGTCTCGGTAGATCGACCAGATCACCGCTGCAGCCACCAGTCCGATGGGCACATTGATATAGAAGATCCAGGGCCAGGAGAAGTTGTCGGTGATCCAGCCGCCCAGCAAGGGCCCGGCCACCGGCCCGACCATCGCGGTCATCGACCACCACGCGAGCGCCGTGCCGGCCAGTTGCGGCGGGTAGCTGGCCAGCAGCAAGGTTTGCGACAGCGGCATGGTCGGGCCTGCCGCAAGCCCCTGCAGGATGCGAAAGACGATCAGCCACTCGATCGTCGGGGCCATGCCGCACAGCCAGGAAAACAGCACGAAGGCCAGCGTCGAGCCGATCATCAGCCGCACCTGACCGAAGCGCTGGGTCAGCCAGCCGGTGAGCGGCACGGAAATCGCGGTGGCCACACCGAAGGAGGTGATCACCCAGATGCCCTGCGCCGGACTCACCCCCATGT
>JBILSK010000306.1:0-3817 GCA_044372165.1 Burkholderiaceae bacterium
GGCACCACTGGCCCGCTCGGTCTCGATGACCCACTTGCGCAACATGTTGGCATTCAGTCCGTTGGCAAGTGCAACCGCAGCGATCGAAACGCCAGGCTCCATACATGGCTGGGCAACCGACGACTTAAATTCCACGATGTGCCGACGGCGGTGCCGACGACCTGCCGGGGCGATAAGCAAAGTGTTCATGTGTCCGCCAAAAGTTACGCGGACACGAGCCTCCTACGATGCCCGCTATCGATCAAGATGACTTCCCCGGCCGCATACTGCGCATGCACCCAAATATGTCAATGACGGACAGAATCATTTCGGCACATCACTTAGGCCCATTTCCTTGTCGGTCAGGGCCCAGGCGCGGCCGGTGCGAGCGCGAGCACGCCAAGCAGCGCCGCGCTCCGGGTCACGTGCCTTCAGGGATGCGAGCGCCGAGGGGCATCGGCATGACGGCGTGATCCCCGGCGCCTGCCTCAATAGGGTTCAGGCTAGACAATCGCTCAGGAACTTCGGGTCAGGGGGTCGTAATGAGTTCGAATTTGAGATACGTGATCGTGGGTCGATCGCTGTAGGCGGCCAGGTTGATCAGGTAGACGCTGCCGTCGAGGATCGTGCATTGAAGGGTCTGGGACACATTGGACGGCGTACAGCGATACCCGTATGTGCTCAGCCCGGTTGCGACATCATCATTGGGCCCACCGCTGTACAAGGCACGTACGGTGTATTGGGCGCCAGGCGCTCTGGTTGTCTCAGAGATTACTTGGGCAGCATCGATACTCAATGCGACGGGAAAACCATTCCCCATGCGTGGCGCAAACAGGATGGTGCTCGGCGTGCCGGGCAAATTGGTGCCCAAGCCTTCACCGATCCATCCGAGTAGACAGCCAGGGCCCGTATCCGGCCAGTCGCTATCAACCAACCGGACGTTGTTCAAGATTGGCGTATTGGCGACGCTAGCGCTGGATGTGGCCGTGGCAGGAACCGTTGGAATGAAACCGCAAGCGGTACCTGTCAAAGCTGGGTCAGGCGGACCCACGAGCTTCGTAACGGTGGCGTACTTGTCGGTTCTCGTAGAACCATAAGGTTGAACATCGACAAACCCTTTTTGGCCCCCCGGGATGAACACGATGAACTCGGTCGCATTCGTCAGATTGCTGTAGTACGCCGAATCACTGTTGGCGACAGGCGGATTGGCTCGCGGAAACGAAGGACCCAGGTATTTTGGCGCATACCACAGACCGCAGTTCAGTCGAGCCCCCGGACGCTGCGACTCCCAGACCAGCGAGGGGGTCGTGGGGTCACAGAACTTGAGGTTGTTCACTAAGGAGGCGGACAGTACGAGGGGGCCGCCGGTGGTGCCTGTTGCGGCCTGGTAGCTCGTGTATGGCGTGAGCGTGTTGCCGTCATAGAAGCTTCCGGTGCAGTTGGGCGGACTGGCCGTGTCGCAGCCATAGTTTAGCGGCGCGCCCTTGGCAAGCGCAAAGATCGATGGGCAGGCGCCCTGGGTCTGCAACCATCCTGCGACCGTACCGCCCGAGGTCGAGGCCAAATAGTTCTGCAGCGTAGTGGCGCAGGTCGCCACATCGTTGAGTCCTGAGAACTGGTACAGCACCGAGGCCGCCAACCATGGGGTATTCGCACCTTGCGGCTTTGCCACTGCAGGCACGAGTGACAAGGGCGTGCGGCCCTGGCCGCCTGGATAGACAGGAGCAAGTTTGAATCCCGTCTGCGTAGCATAGTCGAGTGGCTTGGGCTCGGTGTAGACCTTTCCGTTGTAGGTCCAGGTGATCGGTGTTGTAGGGTAGGCTTGCGGCAACACCGGGACATCGCTCACGATGTAATTCAGCGTGTTCAGATACAACTGGTTCATGCGAGCCCCGTACACCCGCGCGAGGTTCATCTGTGCGGTGTTGTACGCAGCGGTCTCGATCTGAAGCGATTGGCCCCCATTGCAGTAGTAGGTTCCTGCCACTTTCCCCCAAGACCCAATCGCCCGCGCGCAGGGCGTTCCCCGGAAGTAATTGAGCTGATTCACCAGCCACTCCATCGTCTGGGCCTGCTGCAGTCCGTACAGCGACTGAGTCCAGAACTTGACCAGCATCGCGTTGTACTGGTCGTACAGCGGGACGACGTTCTGATTCTTGGCTTTGGAGATGCCTGCCTGCTGACCCTGTTGGGCGTAGTTCTCAGTAGCGCTACTCAGCTGCTGGAACAGGGCGTCGTACAGGTTCAGCAAGGCCGAATCCGTCGCGGGAATGACGTGCGCGGCACAGTCGAGCGACGGGCTGCACGTCGTGGGGTATGCGATATCTGTGCCCGAGAACTGCTTCAGATAGCCCTGGAACAATGAGGCGGACGCAGCATCGACACTTTGAAGCGCATTGTTGTATGCCGTATCGCTCTGTGCCAGCGCTTGCGGGGTTCCCGGGGCATTAGGAGCTGGCTGCAGGGCGTCTGTCCAAAGACCAACCCCTCCGTCAACAGCCATCCAGTTGCCGAACAGTCCTTTGGCGCTGCCTTGGGGCATCAGGCCGTACAGGCTGGACTGCCAGAGATACGCGGCAGTCGCGGTGTTGGTCGCCTGCTGCTGATACCAAGCGTAATAAAACACATTGGTCGCTGCGCCCAGATAGGTGTCGATCTGCTGGATCTGAACTGCCTGGACCGCCAGTTGCTGGTTCATTGCGTCGAGCTGGCTATCGGGGCAGGCGTTGCCCGCAGCGCTACCTGCCATGCCGGTCGCGATCGAGCCGATGCTCAAGGCGGCGGCGAGTGACGCGCCCCCTGTGGGCAGCGCGGCGACCACGGCCAGGACGCGCAGGCCGTCGCTCACATAGGTCAACGTCTCGCCGCATCCACCAGTGCTTGCCTTCGGCACGGGCAACGCGGGGGCCGCCTTCGCGACAGTTGGGATGGTGGGCGGTGGCGCATAACGACTCTCGATGTACCCGTAGGAGACAGGCCCGACCGGCGCCTGCGCTTCGGCGAGGTTCCAGCTGCACGTCGCGCGCCAGCCGTTGGCGATGGGGCCCAGCGTGGCGGTGGAGTCGCCCTTCAGGGTCGCCTTGCCGTTGGCGTCGATGCCGATGGTCCAGCGCCCGGTCTCGGCGTAAGTGCCCGTTTCGGGGGTGGCCGTGACCTTGAAGTCGATCGCCGAGCCCGAGAATAGGGAGGAGGACGGAATCGTGGCGGACAGCTGCGAGCGGGCACCCTTGACGACCGAACCGGCCAGTCCGCCGACCTGGATCGCAGTGGCGCTCGAGACCTCCTGCGACATGCCCCGGTAGACCGCCCGATCGAAGATCACCCGGGTCTCGAAGGCTTGCGACTGCGGCTCACCGCCGATCGCGTCGCAGCTGACCGTACCCACGAAGCTCTGCACCGATTCGGACTTGGTCACCACGGCAGACGATGACCCGTCGGAATCGGAGCCGCTGCCGCAGGACGCAACCGCGACGAGGGTGTACGCCACGAACGCTCGCTTGGCTAAGCGAAGCGCAAGGGTCTCAGTGGCTTTCATGTACCGGTCCTCCGGGCATCGTGATCGCGCGACGTCTCATTGGGTTGCACGCCAGTGATCCGACTTGATCCGATCGAAGCCAAATCGCTTTGGTCAGTCGGGCACCGTCTCGACAGTAGCAAAGATGACTGGGGAAACATTTCCGAACATTTCATGCCGCGCCGGCTGCGACGCCCCGGCTCGCGATGACGCATGCGGCAAAGCCGTGGAACGACGGCTTTGCCCGCTTCCGCTCGGTCAGGGCGCGACCGTCTGGACGTTGAGGATCGACGACTTGCCGGTCGACAAGGTGAAGGTGTATGC
>JBILSK010000307.1:0-3812 GCA_044372165.1 Burkholderiaceae bacterium
GCCGTGCTGAGAGCACGCCTGATGCGATTGTCGCGCTCGTTCCGGGGACACTTCCGCTTCCTGGCGCCCCGATCCAACCCGGTTCGCGCCGCAGTCGATGCCCTGCACCTGGCCTCCGGGATTCGACTGTGAACACCGCGCCGCTTCACATCGCCTTCGTCAGCCCGTACGGCCACCACGGCTCGCATTCCGGCGCACGCAACCGGGTCGAGTCCCTGGTGCGCGCCCTCAGTGACATCGCCCCGCGGCTTCGCATCACCTGCCTGTCGCCCTGGCACCCAGGCACGGGCGCCACGCATATCCCTTTCTCGCTGGAAGGCAACGCTGCGCGACGGGTGGCCGGACTGGCCCAGCTGAGCTGGCGACTGCAAGGAATTCGACCGGATCTGGTGATTTCCGAAAGCCCGCTGGCTCCGCTGGCATTCGGCCGCTTCAAGGTCCTGCACATGGTGCATGACGCGAAATTCGCGACGGCCCAGGGGCGACGCGGCGCCCGTCTCACGCACGTGCTGCACAAGATCTCCGCGCGGATGGCGCAGGGGGTGCTGACCGTGTCGCATGCCGAACGCAGTCGCCTGGTTGACGCACTGGGCATCGATGCCGATCGGATCGCCGTGTCCTACAACGGCCTGTCCGATGCCTGGCTCGACCGACCCCTGCCACCCCCCGAGCAGCCACGCCAGTTCGATCTGCTGTACGTGTCCAACTTCGCGGCCCACAAGGGGCATCTCGAACTTCTGGCCTGTGCCCGCGGCAAGCCGTGGCGCATTGCCTTTGTCGGCGCCGACTTCGGCGAGCGGCAGCGCTGCATCGACTATGCCCGCCAACACGGCATCGCGCTCACCTGCCTGTCCGGCCTGAGCGAGGAGGCCTTGATCGATGTCTACGATGACTCCCGCGCGTTTGTCTTTCCGTCGCACCTGGAAGGCTTCGGCATTCCCTTCATCGAGGCTCGCTCGCGCGGGCTGCCCGTGCTGTGCAGCGACATCCCGGTTTTCCGCGAGCTATGCAACGTTGTAGGCGGTGACATCACCGACTTCGCCGACACGGCCCACGCGATCGAAGGCATCGAGGCCGTGCTGAGCCGCGGGGTGCAGGCGAGCCGACTGGATCGCTTCAACTGGCGCCAGATCGCCGAGGGCGTGCTCGCCGAGGCCATGCCGTCCGAGACGCGGTCCTCAGGGCCATCGACTGCGCGAGCCCCGCACCCACAGTTGTCGCCTGCATCGAAGCAGGCGCGCTGAGGACGACCGACTCGATGCTTGCTCGCAATATCGCACTGAATCTCGTCGGCCTGGGCGCGCCGCTGCTGGTCGCCATCGCCAGCATCCCGCCGCTGATCACCGAACTCGGCGCAGCCCGATTCGGCATGCTGACGCTGATCTGGGCGCTGGTCAGCTATTTCGGTGTGTTTGACCTGGGCCTGAGCCGCGCGCTCACACAGCAACTGTCTGCTGCAATGGGCGAAGGCCGCCCTCGCGATGCCAGCCGAATCGCCGCGGTCGGCCTGGCACTGATCACGCTCTTCGGTGCCCTGGCAGGCGTGGGGCTGTGGTTCGCGGCCATCCCGGCCGTGGGATGGCTGAAGGAGGTGCCCGACGCGGCCGAAGCCGTAGGCGCGATCCACGCCATGGCCTGGGCCGTTCCGCTCACCGTCATGGCCTCGGGGCTGCGGGGGATTCTCGAATCACGCGGCGCCTTCGGTGTCATCAACCTGGTGCGCACGCCCATCGGCATCCTGACCTACCTGCTGCCACTGCTGGTCATTCGCATGGAAGGCACCGATCTGGTCGAGGTGGCCTGGTCGCTGACCGCCTTGCGAGCCGCGGCCTGCCTGTGGCAGGGCTGGTATGTCCGGGATGCGATCGTCGGCATGTTCACGCGCTCAGTCTACGACCGCACGATCGTGGGTGGGCTGCTCGGCTTCGGTGGCTGGCTCACGGTGAGCAATCTGGTCAGTCCGCTGATGGGGTATCTGGACCGCTTCATCATCGGTTCGATGATGTCGCTGTCGGCAACTGCGTGGTATGTCACGCCCAAGGAGATGGTCACCAAGTTGCAGGTGCTGCCGACCGCAGTGAGCAATGTGCTGTTTCCCCTGTTTGCGCGCTGCTGGGCCCAGCCCGGTGGCAAGGCACAGGCCCGGCAACTGGAACGCCAGGGCCTGGCCGGACTGTTCATCGCCCTCTTTCCGATCACGCTCGTGCTGGCCGCGTTCGGCGAGCAGATCCTGGGTTGGTGGGTCGGCGACGCGTTCGCCACGCGAGGCGCCGGCCCGCTGATCATCTTCTCCTTTGGCGTCTTTCTGAACGGACTGGCGCAGGTCCCTTACCTGGCCATTCAGGCACGAGGCCGCGCAGACCAGACGGCCTTGTTGAACTTCGTGGAGATGCCGCTGTTCCTGGGCGCGCTCTACGTCCTGTCGGCCCGCTGGGGGGTGATGGGTGCGGCAGCAGCCTGGACCTTGCGGATTGCGATCGACTTCGTGGCGCTGGCCTGGATCTCTCGGCAGGCCTATGGCCCGACTCACGCGCGACACTTGCCGCTGCTGCCGCTGGGCATCGGGCTGACCAGCAGCGCCGCATTCGGTGCCGCCTTCATCACCGACCCGGGCTTGAAATATTCCTTGATGGCAGGCTTTGCCCTGCTTGCGACGGCAGCGGTTGCAAGGTCCTGTGCGCAGGAGGTGAGGGCGCTGCTGGCCAAGCGCGCGGCGTCTGCAGGACGGGGCGTCGCGCTCTACGCCAGTCGGACCCAGAGCACCGGGCCGTAGGCCAGCGTCACCAGCACGAGGACGCCTGATCCGATTCGACCGAACACGCCCAACTGCCAGGTCCGTGCGTAGGCGAAGGGCAGGATGGCGGAGACTGTCTCGAGAATGCGGCTCGAGTAGGGAATCTCGTACTTCGCCATCAGCAGGAAGGTCGTCAGACCGATGAGGCTGGTGAGGATGATGTAGCGCCGTCCTTCGAACTTCAGCAGGAAGAAGAAGGGGATGGACGCCATGAACAGCAGCGAGACGAACCCGAACTTGTTGACCTTGCGGGCATCGATTTCGGCGGCCCGTGCGGCCAGGCCTGCCGCGTAGGACTCGAACAGTTTCATCAGGGCGCCGCTTGCCACGAGTGCGGCCAGGCCCAGCACAGCCAGCAGCACGACCGCCATGCCTGCCTTGCTGCGACGAGGCACCATCGCGATCAGGCCGGGCAGCGCGAACATCACCATGCTGTAGTGAAAGCCGATCGCCACCCCAAAGTAGAACAGCGCACGGCGCCTGTCCGTCTCGATGTGGGGAATCGCGAAATAGACGAACGGCAGCGCGATCGCCACTCGAATCTGGTTGTACTCGAGAAAGGGCAGGCAGATCGCGCCATACATGGCCGCAAAGACCAGCACGTTGGCTCGCACTGAAGAGACGGCGCGCAACTTGAGGAAGGCCGCCAGGAAGGCGATGCAGGCAAAGATGGCCTGGGGCGAGGAAAACAGGACCCGCAGCGACTTGATGAGGATCAGGAAGAGCGGCTCGAAACGACGGACACCGTCGCTCAAGGTGGGCGGAAACCGGAAGAGATGGTTGTAGTTTTCGGTATCCAGCCCCGGGCCCGCCAGACGCAATCCGACCAGCATCGCGACCGCCACGGCCAGACCCAGCGCAAACAGGGTCTCCATGACATTGAGCAGGTAGTCGGTCTTTTGCGACGCCTGCGCGACTGTCAGGGGGACAGCGGAACTCATCGGTCGTGGATCAGGATCGCGCGCGCCGCGTGCGCCAGGGCAAGGCGCGATCCAGTCGATCGAGCTTGCGCAGGACC
>JBILSK010000014.1:0-12335 GCA_044372165.1 Burkholderiaceae bacterium
TTGCCTCGGCCATGCGCCACCCGGGGGTGGCCCTGGCGGTGGCCTCGGTGAATGGACCCGATGAGCCCGGAGCGGCCGCGGCAGTGCTGCTGTACGTGATCATCGCGGCCTTCCTGACCACGGTCTACGCGAAAGGGCAGCCAACCGGTGCCTGAAGCCCGCCCGCCCCTCACGGTGGCCAACGCGCCGCGGCGGCGTGCCGGGGCGACCGGCCATCGAGCCTTTGGCCGACTGCTTGCGCGCGCTGCTGCGGTGTTCGCCGCGCTGGCACTGGGCAGCACGCCCGGGCTGGCCCGCCAGCTGGACAAGGAGTTCTGGCCGGAGGCAAACCTCTTCTACACGCTCACCGATCATTCGCGGCTGATGCTGCTGGGCGCCCTGAGCAGCCGACGCGATTATCCCGATGCCATCGATGCCACAGCGGGCCTGCACCTGGACCTGCTGGCGCGCGAGTTGCCCAGCTGGTGGCGCACCGCCTTGCCGTCGATGGAGCAGCGCTGGGGCCTGTGGTTCAGGTTTGGCTACAACCGGATCGTTTCGCTGGACGGACCCGGTTCCGACGAAAATCGCTGGATCGCCGAGACCACCCTGCGCAGCCAGCCCCTGGTCTGGGGCATCCAGCTGGCCAACCGCAGCCGCTTCGAGTCCCGCGACATCGGCGGCAGCTGGTCATGGCGCTATCGCAATCGCACGCGCATCGAGCGTGGCTTCGCACCGTCCGAGGTCCTGGGCGAGCAGTGGGGCCAGACCTTGCAAGGATGGGGGTTGGCCCAGTGGCTGCCTTACGCGATGCTGGAATTCGGCTATGACTCCCGATACGACTACTGGCGGCGCCGTTACCAGCAATACGGCCTCGAACTCGAATTCCAGCGCGACTGGGGCATCGACCTGTACTTTGCCATCCAGGACGACCTGCGCGACCAGCCACGCTCGGTCAGGGCGCTGGGAGTGGTCCTGAACCTGCGCTACTGAGTCCGGGCTGGCCGCCTTGGCCGGAACTGCCCTTCGTTTCCAGGGGACTGGTCGATTCCCTCGCTCGTTCTGCCTTACGATTCGGGCCGATTCAATGCGTCCTCACCCTTGATTGTCCTTCATAGAGCCTGTCATGAAAGCCATTGGTTACCGGCAATGCCTGCCCATCAGCGACCCCAACAGCCTCATCGATCTCGAGCTGCCCGATCCGGTCGCCACGGGCCGCGACCTGCTGGTCCGAGTCAAGGCCGTGTCGGTCAATCCGGTCGATACCAAGGTGCGCCGCAATGTCGCGCCCGAGGCGGGCGAGGCCCGCATCCTGGGGTACGACGCTGCCGGCGTGGTCGAGGCCGTCGGCCCGGGGGTGACCCTCTTCAAGCCCGGTGACGAAGTCTGGTACGCCGGTTCGCGCCTGCGCCCCGGCACCAATGCCGAGCTGCACCTCGTCGATGAGCGCATCGTCGGCCACAAGCCGCGTACGCTCGACTTTGCCCAGGCGGCTGCGATGCCCCTGACCACGATCACCGCCTGGGAGGCGCTCTTCGATCGCCTGATGCTGCCCCGCAAGGACGGTGCGCACGCGGGTGATGGCGGCACCGTGCTGATCACCGCCGGTGCGGGCGGCGTGGGTTCGATCGCGATTCAGCTGGCCCGCGAGCTCAGCTCGGCACGCATCTTCGCCACCGCCTCGCGTCCCGAGTCCCGTGCCCAGATCGAGGCCCTGGGCGCACACGGGGTGATCGACCACACCCAGCCGATCTCGCAGGGCGTCAAGGCAGCTGGCCTGCGCTGGGTCGAGCGCATCTTCAGCGTCTCGCACACCGACGTCCATTTTCCCGAGCTTGCCAAGGTGGTGGCACCGCAGGGGCGTGTCTGCGTCATCGACGATCCCGCGCCCTTCGATGTGCGCCCGCTCAAGGCCCGCTGTGCGTCCTTGCACTGGGAGGCGATGTTCACCCGCTCAAGCTTCGAGACGCCGGACATGGCCGAGCAGGGCAGGCTGCTCAACGAGGTGGCCGAGCTGGTCGATGCCGGCCGCATTCGCACCACGCACACTCACACCCTGGGCCGAATCGATGCGGCAGGCCTGCGCGCAGCCCATGAGATGATCGAATCGACCCATTCCATCGGCAAGGTCGTTCTGGCCGGCTTCTGAGGCCCGAGCATTCCATCTACCCGAACCTTCCCCCTGGACGTGGAACGACGTCCAGGCTCACGACAGGAGACCCCCGAGATGACCCGACGCACTCTTTTCTCGCTGATCGCGGCAAGCGCATTGGGCATGCTGGCCGCACCGGTCCATGCCCAGTCCGCTTCCGCCCAGAATTTCCCCAGCAAGCCGATCAAGCTGATCGTGCCCTTCCCGCCGGGTTCGGCGACGGACACCCTGGCGCGGGTCTATGGCCAGGCGATGTCGGCCTCCATCGGCCAGCCGGTGCTGGTCGAGAACAAGGCGGGTGCCGACGGCGCGATTTCGGCCACCGAAGTGATGCGGGCCGCCCCGGACGGCTACACCCTGCTGTTTGCCACCAACAGCCCGATGGCGGCTGCACCGGCCCTGAAGAAGAATCCGCCCTACAACCCGGTGACCGACTTCACGCCCATCGTCGATATCGGTCGCTACACCTTCTTCGTCTATCTGCACCCCAGCGTGCCGGCCACCACCGTGGCCGAGTTCGTCGCCTATGCCAAGGCGAATCCGGGCAAGATCAACTACGCCAGCGGCAATACCACCGGCATCGTGTCCACGGCGCTCTTTGCTCACCTGGCCGGCATCCAGATGGTTCACGTGCCGTACAAGGGCGAACCGCAGGCGCTGACCGACCTGGTCGCCGGTCGCGTGCAGTTCATGGTGGCTTCGGCCGGCACGACCGTGCCCTTCGTGAAGGACGGCAAGTTGCGGGCGATCGCCGTGACCCTGCCTCGGCGCAGCCCCGCGCTGCCCGATGTACCGACCATTGCCGAGGCCGGCATGCCGGAGTTCAAGCTGTCGTCCTGGGCTGCCGTGTTCGGCCCGAAGGGTTTGCCCCGGCCGATCGTCGATCGCCTGAACAAGGAATTCAACCTGGCGGCGACCCGCCCCGAGGTGGTCAACACGCTCCAGAAGCAGGCCTTCCAGGCGGTGGGGTCAACGCCCGAGGAACTGGCCACCCTGGTGCGCGAGCAGTTCGAGGCTTACAAGAACACCTTGAAGATTGCCGGGGTCGAACCCGATTAATCGAATTCACTGGTATTCCCATCAGCCCGGTTGTCCTCATTGACCCCATTGTCAGGGGTCAATGGGGTATTCGCTCATTCGAACTGAATTGAATGCGTTCAATCGATCGAGGAGTTTTCTCGATTCGATGGGCGATTTTCCTGATTCACTGAATCGATCGATACCCTGCCAGACCGTGCAGGATCGGGATATCACTTGAATCCCGGGTATTTCCGCCGATTCGCCATCATTTCGGGTCGGCTCCGCTGCATACTGTCCTCTTTGCAGGGTTCTCGATCCCTTGAAACTTGATCCGGCTCAAGCACACGGGTGAATCGAGGTGTACTGTCGTACCTGTTTTCCGGGAATTCTCGACGCCCGGAAAGCAGTGGATCGTCGACAGGCACGGGCGCACGGCTGAATGGCGCCACGAAACAAGGAGTGCATGAAATGGGCTTGGGAACCATCCTGCTGATCGTCTTGATCTTGATGCTGCTCGGTGTGCTGCCGACTTGGCCGCATAGCCGAGGGTGGGGCTATGGACCCACAGGTATTATCGGCATTGTGTTGCTGGTACTGGTTATCCTGCTGTTGATGGGCAAGATATAGCGGTCCTGATTCAGCCCATGACGTTCATCGTCAAGAAGGCGTCGAAATGAGCACGAACAAAGATCAAATCAAAGGGACCCTCAAGGACATCGGGGGCAAGATTCAGGAAGAAGTGGGCAAACTGGTGGGCAGTCCCGAACAGGAACTCAAGGGCCTGAAACATCAGGCCGAGGGCAAGATCCAGAAAGGGTACGGCGACCTCAAGGAAGCCTTGAGCGACGAAGACAAGGCCCGGAAGACGCCACCTCTGGCGTAAGGCTTGTCCCGGCGTCGTGCAGTCGAAGCGGTTGCATGACGCCGATCAAGGGTGCCGCCGGGAAGGCGGCCGACCAACGAGGGCCGCAAGTGTCCCGGATGCCTCGCAAGCGTGAACAGGGTCACACCTTGGCCAAGGCATTCCAGCCTTGGGGCGGGCGCTCGGGTTCCTCCCCCGGGATCCTCGACGTACAATGCAAGGTTTTCTCCAATCAGACGGCTTTGCCGACCTCCTGACCCGCGCCATGCCGATTTACGCTTACCGCTGTGAAACCTGTGGCCATGCCAAGGATGTGATCCAGAAGTTCTCGGACACCCCGCTCACGATCTGCCCCGAGTGCGGCGCAGACGCCTTTCGCAAGCAGCTCACGGCCCCGGCCTTCCAGCTGAAGGGCAGTGGCTGGTATGTCACCGATTTTCGTGATCAGGGTGGCAAGGGCAAAGCACCGGCCAAGTCCGGTGATGCGACCGAATCGGCTGCCCCGGCGCCAACCGGCGCCCCGACCGCTGCCACGCCGGCTGCGCCTGCAGCATCCAGTGAATCGTCGAGCGCCAAGTCCGATTCCGGTACATCGGGGTCGTCCGGCTCGACCCCCTCTGCACCGGCCTCGACCTGATCCGGTCGGCGTGATCGGGCGCCCCCAGGCTCTGCCCCAGCCCGTTCCCTTCGCCCGTCACTCACCTTGAGCGCTGCTGCCATGTTTCGCCGCTACTTCATCACCGGCCTGCTGATCTGGATCCCGATCGGCATCACCCTGTGGGTGCTCAACTTCATCGTGACCACGATGGATCTGAGCCTGTCGTTGCTGCCCGAGCAGTGGCAGCCGGTGAAGATGTTCGGCCGTCACCTGCCGGGCATTGGTGCCTTGCTCACCGTGCTGATCATCCTGGTCACGGGGGTGCTGGCGGCGAATTTCCTGGGGCAGCGCCTGGTCGGACTCTGGGAAAACCTGTTGTCGCGCATTCCCATCGTTCGCACCATCTATTCGAGCGTCAAGCAGGTGAGCGACACCCTGCTGTCGCCCCAGGGCAATGCGTTTCGCAAGGCGTTGCTGGTGGAATACCCGCGCCGGGGCAGCTGGACGATCGGCTTTCTGACCGGAACGCCGGCCGATGAGGTGCGCGAGCGCGTGGCCGTCGTGGTCGGTGCCGGGCACGACATGGTGTCCATCTACGTGCCCACGACCCCCAATCCGACCTCGGGATTTTTCCTGATGGTGCGCAAGGACGAGACCATGGAGCTGGACATGTCCGTCGACGAAGCCCTCAAGTACGTGGTGTCGATGGGCGTGGTGGCACCCACCGTGCGCGGGCGTGGCCCTGCAGCGGTCGCAGCCTCCGTCGCGCCGTCTTCTGACGTGTCGAGCCCGCCAGGCCCTGCGTCGCGCAGCTGACGCCTTTCTTCTCAACCGAGCCCTTTTCACCCCGATTCAGACCGCCGCCCGACCCGCCGCCCTGCTTGTCCCTGTCGGGGCCAGCGTCGTGCAGTCCGACCCCACAGAGAGATTCAGAGCATGCGAACCTGCTATACCGGTGAAGTGTCCACGGCACGCCTTGACGAGATCGTCACCTTGTTCGGCTGGGTGCAGCGGCGCCGCGACCACGGCGGCGTGATTTTCATCGATCTGCGTGATCGCACCGGCATTGCACAGATCGTCTGTGATCCGGACCGTGCGGAAACCTTTGCCGCGGCCGAGCGCATTCGCAACGAGTTCTGCATCAAGGTGATCGGCAAGGTGCGTCGCCGTCCCGAGGGCACCGAGAACACCGGCATTCGCAGCGGCGAGATCGAGGTCCTGTGCCACGAACTCGAGATTCTCAATGCGTCGGTGACGCCGCCCTTCCAGCTCGA
The DNA here is from genome assembly GCA_044372165.1 of Burkholderiaceae bacterium. Taxonomy (GTDB): domain Bacteria; phylum Pseudomonadota; class Gammaproteobacteria; order Burkholderiales; family Burkholderiaceae_E; genus UBA4615. Next base: position 5,886 of record JBILSK010000014.1, read on the forward strand.
TGATGACAACCTCTCCGAGACCACGCGCCTGACCCATCGTGTGCTCGATCTGCGTCGCCCGCAGATGCAGAACAACCTGATGCTGCGCTATCGCGTGGCAATGGAAGTGCGCAAGTACCTCGACGCCCTGGGCTTCATCGACATCGAGACGCCGATGCTCACCAAGTCGACGCCCGAGGGCGCGCGCGACTATCTGGTGCCGTCGCGGGTCAATGCCGGCGAGTTCTTCGCGCTGCCGCAGAGCCCGCAGCTCTTCAAGCAGCTGCTGATGGTCTCGGGCTTCGATCGCTACTACCAGATCACCAAGTGCTTCCGTGACGAGGACCTGCGTGCCGACCGCCAGCCCGAGTTCACGCAGATCGATTGCGAGACCTCGTTCCTGGACGAGGTCGAGATCCGCGCGATCTTCGAGGAAATGATCCGCAACGTGTTTCGCAAGGTGCAGGGCGTGGAGCTGCCGGCGCAGTTCCCGACCATGCCGTACTCCGAGGCGATGCGCCTGTACGGCTCGGACAAGCCCGATCTGCGCGTGAAGCTCCAGTTCACCGACCTCACCGAAGTGATGAAGACGGTCGACTTCAAGGTGTTCGCCGCGGCCGCCCAGATGGAAAGCGGCCGGGTGGTCGGTCTGCGCGTGCCGGGCGGCGCCGAACTCAGCCGCAGCGAAATCGATGCCTACACTCAGTTCGTCGCGATCTACGGCGCCAAGGGCCTGGCCTACATCAAGGTCAACGACCTGGCCAAGGGACGCGAAGGCCTGCAGTCGCCGATCGTGAAGAACCTGCACGATGCCGCGTTGAGCGCCATCCTCGAGCAGACCGGCGCCCAGAGCGGCGATCTGATCTTCTTCGGTGCCGACAGCGCCAAGGTGGTCAACGATGCGATCGGTGCGCTGCGGGTGCGCATCGGTCACTCCGAGTTCGGCAAGCGCCAAGGCCTGTTCGAGAGTGTCTGGCGGCCGCTGTGGGTGGTCGACTTCCCGATGTTCGAGTACGACAAGGAAGACGACCGCTGGGTGGCCGTGCACCATCCCTTCACCGCACCCAAGGACGGGCATGAGGACTACATGTCGAACGATCCGGGGCGCTGTGTGGCCAAGGCTTACGACATGGTGCTCAACGGCTGGGAGATCGGCGGCGGATCGGTGCGTATCCATCGCGAGGAGGTTCAGTCCAAGGTCTTTCGTGCGCTGCGCATCGAGGCCGACGAGGCCCGTGCCAAATTCGGCTTCCTGCTCGACGCCCTGCAATACGGTGCTCCGCCGCATGGCGGCATCGCCTTCGGCCTGGACCGCATCGTCACGATGATGGCGGGCGCCGAATCGATCCGTGACGTGATCGCCTTCCCCAAGACGCAGCGCGCTCAGGACCTGCTGACCCAGGCTCCCTCGCCGGTCGACGAGAAGCAGTTGCGCGAGCTGCACATCCGTCTGCGCGCCCCCGAGGTGAAGGCCTGACACGGGCGATCGCCGATGAGTGCCAAGATTCCCGAGTCGGTCCTGGTGGTCGTGCATACGCCCGACCTCCAGGTGCTGGTGCTCGAGCGCGCCGATCGCCCCGGGTTCTGGCAGTCGGTGACCGGCAGCAAGGATAGCCTCGATGAGCCGCTGGAGTTCACCTGTCGGCGCGAGGTGCAGGAAGAAACCGGCATCGATGCTGCCGTGCATCGGCTCACCGACTGGGGGCTGGTCAACCGCTACGAGATCTACCCGCATTGGCGACATCGTTACCCGGACGGTGTGACCCACAATACCGAGCATGTGTTCTCGCTGTGCGTGCCTGCCGGCACGCCCGTGACACTTGCGCCGCGCGAGCACACCCGCTTCGAGTGGCTGCCCTGGGACGCGGCCGCGGAGCGCTGCTTTTCATTGACCAACGTCGAGGCCATTCGCCAGCTGCCTGCCCGGCTGAAGCCGCTATGAACGTTTCCGCCGCGATTGCTGACGAAGGCGTGACGCAGGCAGCGCTGCAACCGCTGCGGGTGGCCACCTACAACATCCACAAGGGCGTGGTGCGCGAGCTCTTCGGGTTGCGGCGCGTGGCCAGCGTGCATGCGCTGCGCAACCGTCTGCACGATCTCGATGCCGACCTCATCTTCCTGCAGGAAGTCCAGGGCGAGAACTCGCGCCATGCGACGCGTTTCGATCACTGGCCGGGCGAGCCACAGGAAGAGTATCTGGCCCGTGCGCCCAGCTTGAAGCACACCTTCGAGTCAGCCTATGGGCGCAACGCGAACTACCTGCACGGGCATCACGGCAATGCGCTGCTGTCGCGCTTTCCGATCCTGAGCCGGGAAAATCGCGACTTCTCCGACCATGCGCTGGAAAAGCGCGGCGTGCTGCACTGCGTGATCGATGTGAACGGCTGCGCGGTGCACTGCTTCGTGATTCATTTCGGGCTGCTGGCCCGCAGTCGAGAGCGGCAGGCCGATGCGCTCATCGAATGGATCGGCAAGGTGGTGCAACCCGGCGAGCGCCTGTTGATCGGCGGCGATTTCAACGACTGGCGCGATCACCTGAGCGAGCGGCTGGTGTGCAACCTGGCGGTCACCGAGGTGATGGGTGTGGGCCGGACCTATCCTGCCCTGCTGCCCTGGTTGCGCATGGACCGCATCTATCAGCGTGGCTTCGATGTCACCGGTGCGCGCATCCTGCGGGGTCCGGCCTGGGCCAAGCTGTCGGACCACGCACCGCTGGTCGCAGACCTGTCGCTTCGGGCCTGAGCGCGCGCCAAGGCGAGCATGAACGCCGGCCCGCCAGTACCACCGCCGTCGCCTGCCCGGTCAAGCTCGACCGCGCCACCCCCCGCCGACGCCCCGATGCTTCTGGAATCCGGGGTGGAGTTCTTTCCCGCGCTCATTGCGGCCATCGATGCGGCGCTGAGCGAGGTCTGGCTGGAGACCTACATCTTCGCGGGCGACGCCACCGGCCGACGCGTGGCCGAGGCCCTGGCGAATGCGGCGCGAAGAGGGGTGAGCGTGAAGCTGGTGATCGATGGATACGGCACCCGCACGCTGGATCCCGATATTGCCGAACTGCTCGATACCTCCGGAGTGCACCGCCTGGTGTATTCGCCGATGCCGCGATGGGTGACGCTGGATCGCAGTCGACTGCGGCGCCTGCATCGAAAGCTTGCGTGCGTCGATCTGGAGACTGCGTTCGTGGGCGGCATCAACGTGCTGGACGATCTGTGGGATCCGAATCACGGGGTTCTGGAGCATCCGCGCCTGGACTATGCCGTGCAGATTCGGGGCGCACAGGTGCTCGAGATTCGGGAGGCCATGTCGCGAGTCTGGAACTCGCTGGTCACGCCCACCAAGCTGGATCGGCTGGTTCGCGCCCGCCGTCGTGTGCCACCGCGTCCGGTGCGACTGGTGCTGCGCGACAGCTTCGTGCACCGGCGAGCGATCGAACGCGAGTACCTGCGCGCGATCGGACAGGCTCGCCACGAGGTGCTGATCGCCACCGCCTACTTCTTTCCTGGGCGCCGCTTTCGGCGGGCGTTGCGCGAGGCGCGTCGCCGTGGCGTGCGGGTGCGCCTGTTGCTGCAGGGCAAGCCCGAATACCTGCTGCCGCATCGCGCGGCACGGGCCCTGTATGACTCGCTGCTCTCGCACGGTGTCGAGATCGTCGAATATCGACGCAGCTTCCTGCATGCGAAAGTGGCCGTGATCGATGATTGGGCGACGGTCGGCTCGTCCAACATCGATCCGTTCTCGCTCTTGCTGGCTCGCGAAGCCAATCTGGTCGTCATTGACCGTCGATTCGCGCAGCATCTGCGCGAGCGGCTCGATCTGGCGATGCTCCAGGGCGGGCAGACCGTGCACCCGGACGATCACCGTCGCCGCCCGCTGTGGGAGCGCGCACTGGGCTGGTTCGCCTACAGTGTGCTGCGACTGGGCGTGCTGGTGAGCGGCGAGCAGCGTCGGTACTGAGGTGCGAGTGACACGACGACCTTCGCCAGCGGCGGGGTGAGCCGAGCGCAGCGCACCACGACTGGTATTGTCCCGTAGTCGTCATCCTCTTCGGTGCTCGCCATGCCATCGCGTTTTGCTGATCTTCGCATTGCCTCGTTGGCGATTGTCCTGCTTGTGTTGGTGGCCTGTGGGTCCAGTGTGCAGGAGGAGGGGGCCCCGTTGCCAAACGTGCCCGTGGCCGACGGACCGGTCAGCGAGCAGGGCGCGGCCTGCCTGGTCGGCCTGACTTATCAGACCGAGACGGTCTACTGGCTGCCGGCCATCTCCGTGTGCTGGTACAAGTTGCCACCGATGTCCTGCAACGAGGATGCCCTGGGCCAGCGCACGATGCGTGCCATCGGCGAGGTGGCCAACGTGTACACCTTGAGCCATCGCTATGAACCCGTGGCGAGCTGCAACATCGCCGGTCCGTCGCTGCTGATCGATGCCCAAACCGGTCAGGCCGTTCTGCCGGCCCGTCCCTGAGCGCGCAGCGCGTCACCGATCGCCACCGTGTCTCGACTCATCGGTGTCGACTTCAGCAGTGCGCCCCATCGACGCAAGCCGATCATCGTGGCCTGTGCACGACCGCCTGAGGCCGGCCGGGTCGAACTGGAGCACATTGCCGCCTTCGAGTCGCTGGACGCCTGGGCCGATTGGCTGAATCATCCGAGCCCCTGGGTGGGGGCCTTCGACTTTCCATTTGCGCTGCCGCGCGAGTTCGTGGCCGGCCTGGGTTGGCCGATTGAGGGCGAGGGTCTCTGGGCCGATCACACGCGGCGCCTGGCAGCGCTGTCCCGCGCGGCCTTGGTGGCGCACTGTCGGGCATGGTGCGATGCACGCCCAGCGGGCAGCAAGTTTGCGCATCGGGCGACGGATCGGGTGGCGGGCAGCAGCCCGTCGATGAAATGGGTGAATCCGCCGGTGGCGCTGATGCTGCACGCCGGTGCGCCGCGCCTGCTGGCAGCCGGCGTCTGCCTGCCTGGCCTGCATGAGCGGGGCACGGATCCCGGGCGAATTGCGCTGGAGGGGTATCCGGGCCTGCTGGCGCGCAGCGTCCTGGGGCGAGCCTCCTACAAGAGCGACGATCCGGCCCGGCGCGGTGATCCGGTGCGTCGCGAGGCCCGAGAGCGCTTGTTGGACGCACTGGAACGGGGTGACCATTGCTTTGAAGTCCGCATCGACTTCGGTGTTCATCGATCGCAGTGCATCGTCGAAGACGGCGCTGATCGGCTCGATGCCGTGCTGTGCCTGGCTCAGGCGGCCTGGGCATGGACACGACGCACGCAGCGATGGGGATTGCCCGCTGTCATCGACCCGGTCGAAGGCTGGATTCTGGGCGCGCCCGTGCCGCAGGCCTCCTGAAGTTTCGCAAATCCCGTGACCTGTGCGTTCGCAGGCAAGCGGGTGCGACCCGGTGCCCCGGAGTGGAATCGAGTGCACCAGACCGATACTCAGGCTGGCTACACTGGCCGCAGTGTTCACCTTTCGGAGAAGCTTCGATGAGACGTCGTGTCATGGCCGGCCTTGCTGCCGGTGCGGGCCATCTGCTGGCACCTCGGTTTGCACTGGCGCAAGCCGCCGCGAACTTTCCCTCCAAGCCCCTCCGGTTCATCGTCGGGCTGGGGCCGGGCAGCGGCGCCGATACCAGCACGCGCTTCATTGCCGAACGCATGGGCAAGGTGACGGGCCAGCCGGCCACGGTGGAAAACCGTACCGGCGCCGACCAGATCATCGCGGTGCAGACCCTGCTGCAGGCGCCGGCCGACGGCCATACCCTGCTCTACATCACGCCTTCGCCGATGGTGCTCACCCCCTTGCTGCGCGAGGTGCCTTACGAGCCCTTGCGCGACATGAGGCCGGTGGTCTTCGGCTCGCGCAGCTACGCCACCATCGTCACTGGTGCCAACTCGCGCTTCAAGACCTTCAATGACCTGATCGCCGAGGCCAAGGCCAAACCGGGCACGCTCAAGATGTCCAACTACGGTCATCACTACCGCATTGGTGGCCTGTCGCTGCAGCGCCTGACCGGTGCGGAGTTCATCCATGTCGCCTACAAGGGCGCCGGGCAGGCCAACAACGATGTGATCTCCGGTGACATCGACGTGGCCATCACCGACACCGGCGGCGCCATGCCGCTGATCCAGGCAGGCCGTCTGCGGCCACTGGCCGTGACGGGCCCCACACGCCATCCCTTCCTGCCCAACGTACCCAGCATGAAGGACCTGGGGCTGGACTACGACCTGCAGGTCTGGACCGGCTATGCCGTGCCCTCGAAGACGCCCGAAGCGGTGGCCAGGAAGCTCGAGGAACTGCTGATCGGCATTCTCAAGTCGCCGGAATACACGGCCTACAACGAGAAGCAGGGCGGGGCCGAGACCGTGGCCGAACCGGGCGAGCAGCTGCGCGCCCTGATCCAGAAGGAAACCAATCGCTACCGCGAGATGGCCAAGACCATGAAGCTGGGGGATTAGCCGGCCAGGCGGCCATGCGCCT
>JBILSK010000308.1:0-3810 GCA_044372165.1 Burkholderiaceae bacterium
GCAGCCGCGACACACGCCGGGCAGGGCACCCGGCGTCAGCCAGGCGAGGCACAGGGCACAGCGCCTGGGGGCGAGGTGGTCCATCCATCGCCCCAGCATCGCGGCGAGCGAACCGGTGCCCCGAGGGCGTGCAGGGCGAGAAGACAGGGGCGGGGCAGGCATGACTCACCTTACACCGGCCTATACTGCCGCCCACCATGCCTGAACCGTCAGACCTAGACCGAACGGCCGTGCGGCGCCAGTTCGACCGCCGCGCCCGGGACGATGGGGCCGATTTCCTGCTGCGCGAAGTCGAGGGGCGAATGCTCGAACGATTCGACCTGATCCGACTGTCTCCCGCGCGGGTGCTCGATGTCGGCTGCGGGCTCGGTCAGGGCAGCCGACGCCTGCGGGCGCGCTGGCCCCAGGCTCAGGTAGTCGGTCTGGACCTGTCCGAGCGCCGCGTGGCGCGGGCGGCCCAGCTGGATCGGCCGGCCGCACAGAGCTGGCTTCAATCGATGGCCCGGCGCCTGACCTCTGCCCGGACCCCCGAGCCGCAGGCATCGGTGTCCTGGGTGGTCGGCGACGCGCACAGCCTGCCCCTGGCGTCGGAGAGTGTCGACCTCGTCTGGTCCAATGGGGTCCTGCACTGGTTCGACGATGTGCCGGCGGCACTGGCCGAGTGGCGGCGGGTCATCCGGCCGGAGGGCCTGCTGATGTTCACCGCCCTGGGGGTCGATACGCTGACCGAGCTGCGCACCGCCGGCGCCGGACCGATGACCGGTCTGCCTGACATGCACGACATCGGCGATGCGCTGCTGGCCGCGGGCTTCGCCGAACCGGTGATGGACACCGAGCGGCTGACGGTCACCTGGCAGGAGCCCGCCATCATGCTGCGCGAATTGCATGCCCTGGGGGGCGATGCCCGGCGCAGTCGGCCACCCGGGCTGGCGACACCCCGCCGGCGCGCGGCGGCCTTGCGCGCCCTGGCCGAGCGTGCCGCCGCGACCGGTGGGCCGCTGGCCGTCACGTTCGAGGTCATCCACGGACACGCCTGGCGCGGTCGGCCCAAGGCCGATGCACAGGACTGGGCACCGCTGGAATTCCGGCCCTCCCGGCCTCGGCCGGGCCTCTGAAGGGGGCGTCGGCCAGGCCCGGCAGGGCGTGGTTTGTGCGCTGCGTTGCGAACATTCCCCGCATTCCCGACCGGCGTAACTTGCTGGCACTTTCAGCGGCCCCCTATAATGCCGCGGTGCACTAACATTTCTCATGGTGTTTTCCGATGCAGCACCCGTGGATTCGCACCGAGTCTGCGCATCGGCAGGAGTGGTTGAGCAGGCAGAACTGCTCGCTGACTCCAAGGCAGCTCGCGGTGATCTTCGGCTCCCTGGCCGCAGTCTCTTTGCTGATCTCCGGGGCTTTTGCAGCATCGGGCATGTGGTTGGTCCTGCCGTTCGCGGTGGTCGAGGTACTGGCCCTGGGAGCGGCGTTTCTGGTCCATGCGCGGCATGCTGCCGACTATGAGCGGATCGTGCTCAGTCCGGAATGCCTGCGGGTGGAAACCAGCTGCGCCTTCCGTACCAGGCATGAGCAGTGCGCCCCGGCATGGATCCGGGTGGAGTACCACGGCAGGCGTCGCGAGCTGATCGGGCTGGTGACGTCAGGCAGAAGAATCGAAGTGGGCCGATTCGTTCCGGAGACAGACCGAAGGGTCCTGGCGAACGAGCTCCGAACTCAGCTTCAGGGAATGCGATCTTGAAAGTTCTTGGTGCAAGCATGCGGCCACATCACTCGTCCTTTGCTCCCTCCTTGCCTGCGCTGGCCGCAGCCCTGGGGTCAATGCTCGCTTCTGTGCCCGCCTGGGCCGTCCAGGACATGCCGGGCGGTCCCGCGGTCAAACAGCTCAATCTCACCGAGGGTGTGACCCGGATCGCGGCCGAACAGTACTGGGTCCACAACCTGCTGCTGTGGGTGTGCCTGGCCATCTTTGTAGCCGTCTTCGGGGTGATGTTCTACTCGATCTGGGCACACCGGAAGTCGCGCGGCCACACCTCGGCCTCCTTCCATGAAAGCACCACGGTCGAGATCGCCTGGACCATCATTCCCTTCCTGATCGTCGTGGGTCTGGCCATTCCCGCCACGCGCATGGTCGTCGAGCAGAAGGACACCTCCCAGCCCGATGTCACCATCAAGGCGACCGGCTACCAGTGGAAGTGGGGCTACGAGTATCTGAAAGGGGAGGGCGCTGGCATTTCCTTCCTGTCGACCCTGTCGACCCCCGCTGAAGAGACGCAGTTGGGCGGCACGCCCAAGTCGGTGACCTATCTGTCCGAGGTCGATCAACCTCTGGTGGTGCCGGTTGGGCAAAAGATCCGTATGGTCGTGACGGCCACCGACGTGATCCACGCCTGGATGGTGCCGGCCTTCGGCGTCAAGCAGGACGCGATCCCCGGCTTCGTGCGCGACACCTGGTTCCGTGCCGAGAAGATCGGCATCTACCGCGGCAACTGCGCCGAGCTCTGTGGCAAGAACCATGCGTACATGCCGATCGTGGTCGATGTGCGCAGTGCCGAGGACTACAAGAAGTGGGCTGACGCCAAGAAGAAGGACATGGCCGCCAAGGCTGATGACCCGAACAAGGAATGGCAGCTGGCCGATCTGAACGACCGCGGTGCCAAGGTCTATGCCTCGAACTGCGTGGCCTGCCATCAGGCCACCGGCAAGGGCGTGCCGGGGGCATTCCCCGCGCTGGACGGCTCCAAGGTGGTGCTGGGCAATCAGGACGATCAGATCGCGCTGCTGCTCAACGGCAAGGCCGGCACGGCCATGGCCTCCTTCAAGCAGTTGTCGGATGTGGAGCTCGCGGCGGTTTCGACCTACACCCGCAATGCCTGGGGCAACAAGGCCGACGACAACGTGATCCAGCCCAAGGACTTCACGGCCGCGCGCAAGTAAGCGCCGCCTGACACGGCCCTCCAGACACAGACAGCAACGCAGATTACGGGATTCCAGGAGCACTCCATGAGCGCAGTTCTCGACCACCACGCCGGTCATCACGACGACCACGCACACGACCATCCGCACGGATGGCGGCGCTGGCTGCTCGCCACCAACCACAAGGACATCGGCACGCTCTACCTTTGGTTTGCCTTCGTCATGCTGCTGACCGGCGGTGTGATGGCGCTCACCATCCGTGCCGAGCTCGCGCAGCCCGGTCTGCAGTACGTGCAGCCGGAGTTCTTCAACCAGCTGACCACCCTGCACGGCCTGGTCATGGTGTTCGGTGCGGTGATGCCGGCCTTCGTCGGGTTCGCCAACTGGCAGATCCCGCTGATGATCGGTGCCTCCGACATGGCCTTCGCGCGGATGAACAACTTCAGCTTCTGGCTGATGCCGCCGGCCGCGCTGCTGCTGGTGGCCTCGTTCTTCGTGCCGGGCGGTGCCACCGCTGCGGGCTGGACGCTCTATGCGCCGCTGTCGGTGCAGATGGGTCTGGGCATGGACATGGCGATCTTCGCCATTCACATCCTGGGCGCCTCATCGATCATGGGCTCGATCAACATCATCACCACGATCCTGAACATGCGGGCGCCGGGCATGACGCTCATGAAGATGCCGATGTTCGTCTGGACCTGGCTGATTACCGCCTACCTGCTGATCGCGGTCATGCCGGTGCTGGCCGGTGCCATCACCATGGTGCTGACCGACCGTCACTTCGGCACCTCGTTCTTCAATGCCGCCGGTGGCGGTGACCCGGTGATGTACCAGCACATCTTCTGGTTCTTCGGTCACCCCGAGGTCTACATCATGATCTTGCCGGCCTTCGGCATC
>JBILSK010000309.1:0-3809 GCA_044372165.1 Burkholderiaceae bacterium
CCAGGTGGCACGCTCTGTCTCGATCAGCGTGATGGCATCCAGCGGTGCAAAGGTCCGCATGATCACGCACTTGCCGCCCGTCATGAGCGCCGGCATGAAGTCGGTATAGACCGCGGTGTTGTGGTACAGCGGCGGCATGCAGAGGTTGATGTCATCGGCGTCGAGTCCCCGCGCCGCGTGCACGATGTTCTGAGCGCAGCCCAGTGCGTTGATATGCATCGCCATCGTGCCCTTGGGGACACCGGTCGTGCCAGAGGTGAACGAGATGGCGCACAGATCCCATTCGTCGATCTGCTCTTGCGGGGCGGACTCGACGCCATCGCGCTCAAGTCCGGAAAAGGCCTGGGTGCCGGCAGCAGCCTGATCTCCCGTCATGAACACGACCTCGACCGAGGCCAGTTTGACGCGTACCGACGCCAGCTTCTCGCTCCAGATGTCGGGCGATACCAGCAGGCCTCGGGCGCCGACCTTGTTGATCTGCGCGGCCAGTCCATCAGCGGTCAGGCCAAGGTTCACCGGGACTGCAATGCCGCCCAGGGACACGATGGCGAGGTAGGCGATGATGTATTCAGGGCAGCCCAGGGTGAGCAGGCACAGCCTGTCGCCCTTTCTGAATCCGTGGTCGCTGCGCAAGCGCGCGGCGACACGTTGGACTCGGCTGCCAACCTCGCGCCAGGTCAGCCGTTCGCCGCCCGGGTGAAAGACGTAGGCCTCGCGATCGGGGTGACGGGCCAGATTGGCCGCCAGCAATTCGGGAATATGGGCCGGGCGATCGCGGTAGGCCCAGATTTCAGTCCCTTCCCAGGCGATGCCGCGGCCGAGGGGCGCCGTGATGCGCTCGACCTGCTTGCCAAGTTCCGGATAGACCTCGCGCCAGGATGTGCAGGTGCCGCGGGTCGGTCCCTTGATCTCCCATGCTCCCATGGTGTGCTCCTCTCGCTGGTTGGGCGCGACGCAGAATACGACATGGACTCAGCGTGTGGCCGCAGCCCATCGCGACGCTTCCCACTTGGACAACGGCGCGACCAGTTCGGGGTCGCAGCGCAAATCGATCACGAACGGCGTGTCGCGAGGGGCCAGGGCCAGGTCAAGCGCAGCCAGCAAGTCGGTCGAACCATCGATCACCAGACCATCGCCGCCGCAGGCGCGGGACATCGCGACAAAGTCGATCGGCGGGAGCGCCGTGCCATACGGATTGGCTTGCATGGCGGCGACGTTTTGCAGGATGCCGTTGTTGACCACCACGATCACCAGCGGCAATCGCATCGCGGCGGCGTAGGCAAGCTCCATGCCGGTCATCGCAAAGCAGCCATCTCCGACGAAGCCGATGGGGCGTCGCTGCGGGTCGGCCAGTCGGGCGCCGATCAGCGCCGGGATACTGAAGCCCATGGTGCCCAGGCGCGAACTCACCAGCAAGTGCTGCCCGGCCTTCAGATAGAGGAACATCGCCGCCCACAATGCGTGGCTGCCACTATCGATGCTCAGCACATCCTGCGGCCCCAGGCGGCTGTCCAGGGCGAACAGGAAGTCCAGTGGATTGGCCAGGCCGCGCCCGCGGGCCTCGGCTTGTGCCAGTCGCTCCAGCATGTCTTCCATGACGGCGAATCGATCTGCCGACAGCGCGTCGAGCAGCTCACCTGGGGCGCGAGGCGTCACCGCATCGGCGAGACGGCGGGCTATTTCATCGATCGGACCCGCAAGCGCCTGACTGCTCTGATCATGATATTCGTCGACCAGCAGCGAATGAGTCGATTGAACCTGGATCAGGTCGCGACGCTGCACATTGCGTCCGTCACTGACGAAGGGCTTGATGTAATCGACCCCGAAGGACAGGACAAGGTCGGACTCATCGACCACACGCACCGTTTCGGCCAAGCCCGGGAATCCCCAGAGACCGTATACGCCCAGATAATTGCGGTCCAGCTCGTTGATGACCCCCTTGCCATCGATGGATGCCAGCACCGGCGCATCGAGCATGCGTGCGATCTTCAGGATGGCGTCGCTCGCACCGTGCGCCCGGCGACCCACGACGATGATCGGATGGCGCGCCGAGTCCAGTCGGGCGACGGCCCGCTCCAGCTCAGTCGCTGCGGGCACTCCCGCGACGAGAGGCTTGGGGGCCGAGGGCTGGAACAGCGGATCGTCGTGTGGCACGGACTCGCCCAGCAGGTCGACCGGGAGCGCGAGGTGGGTGGCCACGTTGCGGTTGATGGCGGTGGCGATCTGCGCGCGCAGCACCGCGGCGCCCTGTGTCGTGGTGGAGGCCGCGGTGCTGGCAGGCAGAATCGAGCGGTACAGCGCCGCCTGGTCGACGTCCTGAAATCCCCAATGCCCCATGTTGGCGCGCGCCGTGAGGCCGGTGAGCAGCAGCAGCGGGGTGCGGTCGAGGAGGGCGTCAACGACACCGCACAGTGGTTGCAGGGCACCCGGGCCCGAGGTGGTCGCGCACACGCCGAGCGTGCCGGTGAGCTTGGATTCGGCTGCTGCGGCGTGCGCTGCGGCATTTTCGTGCGCCATCAGGACCCAGCGAACGGTGTCCTGACGCTCGAGTGCCTGCATCAGGGGGAGCAGTGCCAGGCCAGGCACGCCATAAATGCGCCTGACACCAGCCTGAGCAAGACAGGCCACCAGGTAGTCGGAAAAGGTCATGTTGGAGTTCCACGCGAATTCGCGCACCTTACTTGACGGGCGAGGTGCCGTCGCGCGGGTCCGTGGAATAATCGGCATCAGGCGATCGCAGCACCCTGTGGCCCCAAGGCTCGGCCAAGCGTCCACATTCCCGAAATCGCACTGATATATGACAGGATGTCCCGAGTCGGCGCCTGCACACCAAGAGGAGACAAGCGAGTGAACCCAGCCATCCGAATCGATCCCGCCACCGGGCTCAAGTCCTTCAACACCCGTGCCGCCAAGGCCACCGACCGGATCACTGGCAAGGGCTACTCGGCCGACACGCTGGAGGCCTACAAGGTCTTGCCGCCGGCGCCCAGTGGCGCCGTCTTCAACGCGCAGGAGCAGGCACGCTATCGCGAATACAAGGAGGCGCGCCGCGGTGCCGCCGACTACATGGCGATGGAGGGCGAGTTTTCCCGCTATCTGCAAGATGTCTATTCGGCACCGCCCGTGCCACGCGAGGCGCTCGAGGATGAGTGCGAAGTGCTGGTGATCGGTGCCGGCTTCGGTGGCTTGCTGCTCTGGTACAAGCTGCGCCAGGCCGGGTTCACCGATGTGCGCTTTTGCGAAAAGGGCGGCGATGTCGGTGGCACCTGGTACTGGAATCGGTATCCCGGCATTGCCTGCGATGTCGAGGCCTACAGCTATCTGCCGCTGCTCGAGGAGATGGGGTACTTCCCTTCGATGAAGTTTGCCTCGGGCTTCGAGATTCTCGAGTATTGCCAGAGCGTGGCCGAGCGCTTCGGCTTTTATGACCGATGCCTGTTTCACACGACAGTCGAGCAGACTGACTGGGACGAAGCGCAAGGCAGCTGGACGGTTCGCACCGACCGCGGCGATCGCATGCGGGCTCGCTACGTGGTGCTGGCCAACGGTATCCTCACCACCCCCAAGCTTGCCCGCATCGAGGGCATGCAGTCCTTCAAGGGCGACTCCTTTCACACCTCGCGCTGGGATTACACGGTCGACCTTCAGGGCAAGCGGGTGGGCATCATCGGCACCGGTGCCACGGCGGTCCAGGTGGTGCCTGAACTGGCCAAGGTGGTGAGTGAGCTGGTGGTGTTCCAGCGCACCCCGTCCACCATCGATGTGCGCGATCAACGCGTGACCGGCGCCGATGAAATCGAGGCCTGGAA
>JBILSK010000310.1:0-3807 GCA_044372165.1 Burkholderiaceae bacterium
GGCCTTGTACAGCCAGCACCGCCCGGAAATCATTCGGGAAAAAGGATCGGACGCAGTGCGTACGGTGTTTGCCGCCCACCTCATGAACGAAGCCTTCGCCAAGCTGGGCCGGCATCCGCGCATGATCGAACCGGTCGAACAGGTCTACGGCGAGCCGGTCTACATGCACCAGTACAAGGTCAACGGCAAGCAGGCCTTCGACGGCGATGTCTGGCAATGGCACCAGGACTACGGCACCTGGAAAGCCGACGACGCCATGCCCGAGGCGCGGGCGATGAACATCTCGATCTTCCTGGACGAGGTCAACGAGTTCAACGGTCCGCTGCTGTTCATCCCGGGCTCGCACAAGCTGGGTGCGATCGACGCAAGCCACGACCTGTCGACCACCAGCTACCCGCTGTGGACCATCGACAACGACACCATCACCAAGCTGGTGGCGCGCGGCGGCATCGTGGCGCCCAAGGGCCCGCCCGGATCGATGATGATGTTCCACTCCTGCCTGGTGCATGGCTCGCCGTCCAACATGTCGCCCTGGAATCGGACCATCGTCTACCTGAGCCTGTGCGCGGTCTCCAACCACATCCGCCAGTTCAAGCGACCCGACTGGATCGCCCATCGCGATTTCGCCCCTATCGTGGCGCTGGCGGACAACTGCATGACCGACTCGTCCGTACGCATCGCGGATCTGCCCTTGGCCAAGGCTGCCTGAGGCCCGCACGATGAACCTGCATCGCATGCTCCAGCAGCGCGCGGCCGATGGCCGCCCGGTTCGGGTCGGCCTGATCGGCGCCGGCAAGTTCGGTTCGATGTACCTGTCGCAGGTCCGCCGCACGCCCGGCGTGCATCTGGTGGCCGTCGCAGACCTGTCGCCCAAGCGCGCCCGCGCCGCCCTGCTGCACACCGGATGGCCGGCCGATGCGCTGGGCGCGCGCAGCTTCGCTGCCGCCATGCGCGACGGGACCACGCGCCTCACCGACGACACTCTGGCGATGATCGCCGCGCCGGAAATCGATGTGGTGATCGACGCCACCGGCAGCCCGTCTGCCGGCATTGCTCACGTGCTGGCCTGCTGCGAGCACGGCAAGCACATCGTGATGGTCAACGTCGAAGCCGATGCGCTCGCCGGTCCCTTGCTGGCACGGCGCGCGCGTGAGGCGGGCATCGTCTACTCGCTGGCCTATGGCGATCAGCCTGCGCTGATCTGCGAAATGGTCGACTGGGCACGCGCGGCCGGCTTCGAGGTGATTGCCGCAGGCAAGGGCACCAAGTACCTGCCCGAATACCACGCCTCCACGCCCGAGACGGTCTGGCCACACTACGGCATCACCCCCGAGGACGCGCGCGCCGGCGGCATGAATCCGCAGATGTTCAACTCCTTCCTCGATGGCACCAAATCGGCGATCGAAATGGCGGCGGTGGCCAATGCCACCGGGCTCACGCCCGCGCCCACCGGCCTGGCCTTCCCGGCCTGCGGCGTGGACGACCTGCCGCATCTGCTGCGCCCGGTGCAGGACGGCGGCGTGCTGCACCACCGCGGCCAGGTCGAGGTCATCTCCAGCCTCGAGCGCGACCGCCGCTCGGTGTTTCGTGACCTGCGCTGGGGCGTGTACGTGACCTTCGCCGGAGATTCGGACTATGTGCGCCGCTGCTTCAAGGAGTACGGACTGCACACCGATTCGAGCGGCAACTACACCGCCATGTACAAGCCGTATCACCTGATAGGACTTGAACTGGGCATCTCGGTCGCCTCGGTGGGCCTGCGCGGCGAACCGACCGGCGCACCCGATGGCTGGCGCGGTGACGTGGTGGCCACGGCCAAGCGTGACCTGAAGGCCGGCGAAGTGCTGGATGGCGAAGGCGGCTTCACGGTCTACGGCAAGCTGCTGCCTGCGGTCGATTCGCTCGCCACCGGGGGCCTGCCGCTGGGGCTGGCCCATGGCGTGAAGCTCAAGCGCGCCGTGAAAGCCGGCGCCACCGTCGGCTGGAGCGATGTGGCCTTCGACCCCCATCAACCGGCGGTGAAGTTCCGACGCGAAATGGAGCAGGTCTTCGCCAAGGAAAACACGCCTGCCCGCAAGGCGTCGAAGCGCTGAGACAGGTCCCTGAGCCAGGCCCGGCCTCCCGCCGGGTGCGGCCGGGCTCAGGTCAGCGGCGACGCCTGAAGGCGAGCCCACTCTGGCCCCGGGGCGGCCTCCAGAAGCAGGGCTTGCCCCGAGTCCGGGTGCGGCATGATCAGTGACTGCGCGTGCAGCCACAGGCGCGCAACGCCCAGCCACGCCGCCACCGCGCGGTTGTGAGCCCCCTTGCCATGGGTGCTGTCCCCCACCAGCGGGTGGCCGATATGCTTGAAGTGACGCCGGATCTGATGACGGCGCCCGCTCAGGGGCTCGACCAGGACCTGCGCATAGCGTGAACGCGCGTGTCGCGTATCGACCCGGAAGGGCCATTCGATGCGAGCCTGCACCTGCCACCGAGTCAGTGCGGGGCGTGTCGCTTGACCCGCCGACGGTCGCTCCGGGTCGCGGGCCAACGGGTGATCGATCTCGCCCGCCTCATCGGGCCAGCCTCGAACCAGGGCGATGTAGTGCTTGCGCACCTGCCCGCTCTCGAACGCCGCCCCCAGCGCGCGCGCCGCCTCGGCGTCTCGAGCAAAGACCAGGATGCCCGAGGTCCCCTTGTCCAGGCGATGCACCGGCCACAGCCGCTGGCCGGTCTCCTCGCGCAGCCGCGCCAGGGCGCTATCGGACTCATGCGCATCGAGCGCACTCGGGTGCACCAGCAGTCCCGCAGGCTTGTCGACGACGATCAGCCGATCGTCCTCATGCAGCCGCTTCAGGGTTCGAACTGGTGCACCGCTCTCAGGCGGGCGCAACCTGAACACCCTTCAGGGCAAGCGCCCGGCGCAGCGCCTGCACGAACGGCACTGCAGTGGGCTTGTCGCCGTGGATGCATACCGTGTCGGCCTGCACCGTCACCACCGAGCCATCCACTGCACGCAGCGTGCCCTCGCCTACCATCCGCACGACCTGCGCGACCGCCTCGGCTTCGTCGGTGATCAGCGCATCGGGCCGTGCGCGCGGCGCAAGCGTGCCGTCCGGCATGTAGCGCCGGTCAGCGAACACTTCGCAGCGCACGCTCAAGCCCAGTTCGCGTGCAACCGCTTCCATCACGCTGCCGGCCAGCACATAGATCTGCACGCCGTCTCCCAGCGCCTTCACGGCTCGAGCCAGGCCTCGTGACAACGCGTGGTCCTGGGCCGCCATGTTGTAGAGCGCGCCATGCGCCTTCAGGTGATGCAGGCGGGACCCGGCCGCCTCGGCAAAGGCCCGCACCGCACCCGCCTGATAGAGCGTCATCTGGTAGACCTGCTCTTCGGTGACCTGCATGGCGCGGCGGCCAAAGCCCTGCAGATCGGGCAGCCCCGGGTGAGCGCCGATCGCCACACCGTGCTGTACCGCCAAGGTCACCGTATCGGCCAGCGTACCCGGATCACCGGCATGAAACCCGCAGGCAATGTTGGCCGAACTGATCCAGGGCATCAGCGCGGCATCGTCGCCCATGTGCCAGGCGCCGAAGCTCTCGCCCATGTCGGCGTTCAAGTCGATGGAAGCACTCATGCAATCGTCCTTGTCAGGCAGGTTGAACACCGCAGGCCTGGCGGATGCCCTCCAGGCGACGGCTGAATTCGGCGGCCTGCCGCACCGCCAGGCGATCGGCCTCGTCGAGGTCGATCAGTCGAAATCGCACTCGGCAGGACGCACCGGCCTGCGCCAGCAGGGATTCGGCCGCGCTGGCCACCTCCAGCAC
>JBILSK010000311.1:0-3804 GCA_044372165.1 Burkholderiaceae bacterium
CGCCAACATTGAAGACCGTGTATGGCGCGACGTAGTCGGCTGATCGAAACGTCCGGCGAAGGTCGTTGAAGTCTTCGAACTCGGAAGCTTCTGCAACCGCGTGCCAATGCCGGAGCACACCGTCGGCGGCTGGGTGTTTTCGCCAGAAGTCGCGAAGCATCCGGAGTGAGATGATGTGCATCGTTGGCAGGATAGGCCGTATCGGGTCTCATATCAAGCCGATATAAGAGAGCTCGACGATGGCCAACACGACCATGCTTCATGTCCGCGTGGATGAGGACCTCAAGGCGCAGGCGACCGAGGCGCTTGCGGCGATGGGGTTGACCGTGTCAGACGCGGTCCGAATCCTGCTCAAGCGCGTGGCTGATGAGCAGGCCTTCCCGTTGGAACTCAAAGTTCCCAATCGTGTCACCCGTGCTGCCATGCAGGAGGCACGCTCGATCGCCAATGCGAAGTCCGCCCGGTTCAATACTGGCGACGCGTTGATCGATGACCGCGCAAAAGGCCGCAAGCAGTAAGCGGGCCGCGCCCCAAAGGAGACCGCCATGCTGACCCACCGAATCGCCCACAACGCCTGGGCGCATCAGACCGTCCAGGCCCTGTTTCGAGAGACCTGCACCACGAACGCGGCCCGGACCGCCATCGTGTTCAACGGCGAGCGAATCAGCTACGCGCAACTGCTCGATCGCGTCGATCGCCTCACCCACGCCTTGATGCAGGCGGGCATCGGCAAGGGCGATGTAGTGGCCACGCTGCCTGCGCCCACGCTGGATTTTGCGGTCGCCTTCCTGGCCATCTTGCAGACCGGTGCCATCGTCAATCCGCTCAATCTGATGTGGGAGCGCGATGTGCTCGCCGCGGTCATGCGCCGCAATGCGCCGCGCGCGCTCATCACCGTGGGCACCTACAACCGGCGCGACTACCTCGAGCTGCTGCAGCAGTGCTTCGGTGAGTCAGCCTCTGATCACGCAAGCACGCTCACGCCTCATCCGCCTCATGTGCTGGTGGCCGGCGAAACGACCGCGCTGCCCGCCGGCTTCACGCATCTGGCCCACTTCGTCGCAGCCGCTGGCGCACCGGATATCGCCGCGATCCAGACCCGCGTGCGCGAGTTCGACCCCGCAGATCGCCAGTTCATCTGCCAGACCTCGGGTAGCACGGGCCTGCCCAAGAGCGCACTCTGGAATCACCGCTCACCCTTGTCGACCGCCCATTTCCTCGCGGTGAATCTCGCGCTCACCGAGGACGATCGCTGGATCAACCTGTCGCCCTTCTTTCACAACAGCGGCATGTGCGTGACCCTCACCATGTGCCTGGCCTACGCCGGCATCACGGTGTACCTGTTTGATCGTTTCGACCCCAACGAGGCGGTCGAGACCATACAGAACGAGGGCATCGCGGCCACCTTCGGTTTCGGTGCGCACTGGACCGCCATGCGCACTTCGCCCCAGTACGTGCGCGAGAAGTTCGGAATCACCAAAGCGCTGGTGGCTGGCCCGCCCAAGTTCTATCGCTACGTTGAAGAGATGTGCCCACCGGGCAGCGACATCCTCAACCTGTACGCGCAGACCGAAAACGGCCCGCTCGTCTCGCTCACCGAACTGGGCAACATCGACAGTTCACTGCGCGCAGCCAACAGCGGGCGACCCTTGCCCGGCGTGCAGGTCAAGATCACCGACCTGGACAGCAACGAACTCTTGCCCGACGGCCGCCCAGGGCGCCTCTGGTACAAGAGCCCGTATCTGTTCCTGGGCTATCTGCAGGAAGACGGCAGCATGAAGCTGCCGCTGGACGATGACGGTTACTTCGACAGCGGCGACTGCGGCCTCATGGCGGGCGGCTATCTCACCTACATCGAACGCCTGGGCGGCATGGTGAAGTCGGGCGGCGAAAACGTCTCATTGGCCAAGGTGGCCGATGCCCTGGTGGAGCTCTTCAAGGACGAGTTCCACAACGTGCACGCGGTGGCCGTTCCTGACCCCTACTGGGGCGATCGTGTGGTGGCGGTTGCGCGGCCGAAGTCGCCGGGCAGCATCACCATCGCCGAGCTCAAGGCACGCTGCAAGACCGCGCTGGCGGCCTACGAGATCCCTCGTGATCTGGTGGAGTGGGACGGCCCCTGGCCGGTGTCACCCGAAGGCAAGCTCGGCGTGAAGGAGCTGGTGCAGTGGGCGGTCAAGCGGGTGGATGTGAGCCAGCGCTGAAGGCGCAGCGCGTCCCCGGCTTCGCGCTGATCAAGGGGTCACAGAACCGCTTCCAGTCCCTTGCGATCGATGAGGTCCAGCAGCTTCTGCGACGGCCCACTGGGTCGCTTGTCACCCAACTCCCATTTGCGAACAGTTGACGCGCTGGTATTCAACACCGAGGCCAGCACAGCTTGACTGAGGTTCAGTCTTTCGCGCAGTGCCTTGACCTTTTGGGCGTCATAGTCCTGCACCGGCTCCAGACACAGCACCTCGTACTTCTGCATCTTGCGTTTGTCGATGAAGCCCAGACGGTGCAGGTCGAGCGCCGTCTCGTGGACGGCTTCGAGGATTCGGCTCTTGGCTTTGGTCTTGATGGTCATTGGCAGATCTCTTGCAAAGTGCCGCTGGCAACGGCTTCATCCAGTTGCTGGCTACTGCGGGCCAGTAGGTCGGCGGTGACGGCCCGCAAACCCTCCAGTTCCTCGTCACTGATGTTGGTGCGCTCTGCCTTCTCGAAGCCGAACACGAAAAACCAGCGGTTGTCCTTGTTGGTGGCAACCAATGTGCGTGCGCCGCTGCGCTTCCCGCGCCCGTGCACAGGGCCGCATCGGTCAGCTCCGTCTTGCGCATCCAACGCTGAAAATGTCGGGTTTTAAAGACTCGCTTCATGGTCGCTAGAGTATGCCACCAAGTGGTACAGTTTGCAGTCTGGCTGTCCTGAGTCTGGCCAGTGCGCTGATGGCCTGGAAGGGCTGGGGCGGGATCGACCCGGTGGTGAGCCTGCTGATTGCCCTGGTGATCGTGCTCGGCACCTGGTCGCTGTTTCGTCAGTCGGTGCACCTGCTCTTCGATGGCGTGCCCGAGGCATCGACCTGGATGAAGTGAACCATCACCTGCTGGCTTTGCCCGGCGTGGTCGCACTGCATGACCTCCACGCGTACCCATGCGTTCAGCCATGGCGCTTGAAATGGAGTGAGTGTTAACGTGTGCGCACAAATGAATGCGCATCGAGAGCTGTATGCCTGCCCGACACACTGCACGCCCCGTGCGTACCGGCCCGCCGGGCAAACGCGCCATCAATCTGAGCCTGAGCAGCGACGTGCTGGAGGCCGCAAAGGCGCTCCAGATCAACATTTCGCAGGTTTGCGACAACTATCTGCGTGAAGTTGTACGCCGTGAGCACGAGCGGAAGTGGCGCGAGGAACACGCCGATTTCATCGCTGCCTACAATGCCACCGTTGAGGCAGAGGGCTTGCCACTGGACGAGTGGAGAAGCTTCCACCCAGGTAGACCAGATAGAGCTTGCCGGCCTGGCTGTTGACCTGCTCCCATTCGTACTTGAAGAGCACCTTCAGGTAGCCCATGGTCCATGGGATTGGACACCGGCTCGTGAGCCCGCGTACCGGCGCGCAGCGGCTACGAGCAGGTCAACCTGAACACCTGCCGCTCGAAGGTCTCGTCAACCAGGTTTCTGATGCTGACCGGGTTTTTCTGCGGCCGATCAACCATCTGTTGAACCTTGCCTCGACCCATCTGCTTCTCGGTCCAGATGACCTTCAGGTATTGAAGCGTGCCCTTGGCGCAGTTGATCTGTATTTCGCTGATTTCAGACAAACCG
>JBILSK010000312.1:0-3799 GCA_044372165.1 Burkholderiaceae bacterium
GGCAAGGGCTCGCTGATTGCGCGCATGCCCGGCGACACCTGGCAGCGCTTTGCCAACCTGCGCAGCTATTTCGCCTTCATGTGGATGCAGCCCGGCAAGAAGCTGCTCTTCATGGGTGGCGAGTTCGGTCAGGTCCGCGAGTGGAATCACGACGCCAGCCTCGACTGGCATCTGCTCGAGGAGGGCCCTGAAAGCCCCTTGCATCGTGGCCTGCAACTGCTTGTGGCCGACCTGAACCGGCTCTACCGCGAGCTGCCGGCCCTGCACCGATTCGATTGCGAACCGGCCGGATTCGAATGGATCGATTGCGAAGACTCCGCGCAAAGCGTGCTGGTCTGGCTGCGCCGCGGCGAGGACCCTGCGCAGTGCGCGGTGGTGGTCTGCAACTTCACGCCGGTGATCCGCGAGTCCTACCGAATCGGCCTGCCCTTCGGTGGGCGCTGGGTGGAGCGACTGAACACCGACGCGCAGGTGTACGGCGGCAGCGACGTCGGCAACCTCGGTGCTGTGCACACCGAGCCCGTGCCCTGGCATGCGCGTCCCTGCTCGGTGGCCCTGCGTCTGCCGCCGCTGTCAGCATTAATCCTGGTGCCGGACCTGGGCACGACCGCATGAGCACACTCGATCTGGGTCAAGTGGGCACGCTGGGTGCCCACTGGGATGGCAGCGGCGTCAATGTGAGCGTCTGGTCGAAGCATGCGCAGCGCATCGAGCTGTGCGTCTTCGATCCCACCGGGCGTCGCGAACTGGCGCGCCATGAACTGCCGGGACGCAGCGGCGACGTCTTTCACGGTCGGCTGCCCGGCGCCGGGCCCGGTCTGGTCTACGGCCTGCGCGCGCACGGCCCCTACGAGCCGCATCGGGGGCATCGCTTCAACCCGAACAAGCTGCTGATCGACCCGCATGCGCGCGAGCTGGTCGGCCGCTTTCGCTGGGATCCCGCCGTGCTCGGCTATGAAGCGGGGCATCCCGACGGCTGTGCGTCCTTTGACTCGCGCGACAGCGCGGCCTTCGTGCCGAAATGTCGTGTCGCCGGACCGATCCGACCGATCGCCGATCGCCTGCCCAAGCCTGGCACCGCCTGGAGCGACACGGTGCTGCACGAGCTGCATGTGCGCGGCTTCACCGCCCGGCATCCGCGCATTCCGGGCCCGCTGCGCGGCACCATCGAAGGCCTGGCGCACCCGCAATCGATCGCCCACCTCAAGCGGATTGGCGTGACCGCGGTCGAGTTGCTGCCGGTGGCCGCGTGGATCGATGAACTGCACCTGGTGCAGCGCGGCCTGGTGAACTACTGGGGCTACAACCCGATCGCCTTTTTCGCGATGCAGCCGCTGCTGGCCGGTCCGCGCGGCATCGCGGCGATGGTCGATGCCGTGGAACGTCTGCACGCCGCCGGCATCGAAGTGATCCTGGATGTGGTCTTCAACCACACCGGCGAGGGCGACGAGCGTGGCCCGACGCTGTCGCTGCGCGGCCTGGACAATGCCTCGTACTACAGCCTCGATCCGAACCACCTCGGCGGCTATCGCAATCTCAGTGGCTGCGGCAACACCCTGGCCGCGCACCATCCTCAGGTGAGCGCACTGATCGTCGATGCCCTGCGCTTCTGGGCGGTTGAAGTGGGTGTCGATGGCTTTCGATTCGATCTGGCCAGCGCGATCGCCCGCGATGCCCACGGCCACTTCAGCACCGGTCTGCCGTGGATGCATGCAGCGCGCACCGACCCGATGCTGGCTCGCTGCAAGTGGATCGCCGAGTCCTGGGACGTCGAGGGGCACTTTGTCGGTCGCTTCGGCCATGGCTGGAGCGAGTGGAACGACCGGTATCGCGACGATCAGCGGCGGTTCTGGCGGGGCGACGCCGGCATGATCGGCGCACTGGCCACCCGACTGGCCGGCTCCAGCGACCTGTTCAAGCATGACGGACGCACGCCGGGGGCGGGCATCAACTTTCTCACCGCGCACGACGGCATGACACTGGCCGACCTGACGAGCTACCGGCATCGACGCAACGAGGCCAACGGCGAGAACAACCGGGACGGCACCTCCAACGACCACAGCGACGACTGTGGTGCCGAAGGGCCCACCGACGACCCCTTGATCCGCCTGCGTCGCACGCGTCGCATGCGAGCGATGCTCGCCTCGCTGCTGCTGTCCAGAGGTGTGCCGATGCTGCGCGCCGGGGACGAGTTCGCTGCGACCCAGCAGGGCAACAACAATGCCTACTGTCAGGACGGACCGCTGACCTGGCTCGACTGGCCGCGCGGCGGTCGAGGCGACCCGAGCGATCTGGTGGCTCTGCTGGCCACGCTCACCCGACTGCGTCGGCAGCTGCCCGCGCTGCGCGTCGATCGCTTCTTCGAGGGTCGACCGCTCGAAGGCTCGGCGGTGCCCGACATCACCTGGCTGCGTCCGGACGGGGTACCCATGACGCCCAGCGACTGGCACGACCCGCAGGTGCGCTCAATTGCCGCTCTGCTGGACGCTGGTGCGCCGCGCCCGGGCGAACCCCACGATCTGCTGTGGCTGAGCTTCGCTGCGGGCGAAGGGCCAGTGAGTTTCCAGTTGCCCGCCGAGGCATTGGCCGGCGGTCACCGACCCTGGCTGCGCGTGCTGGACACTTCGGCCGACCTGCCCAATCTGAACCTGGAGACCCATGGCCGCATCATGTTGCAGGCGCCCGCCGTGGCCCTGTGCGTGGGCGGCGAAGTGGCCCGAGTCGAGCGGCGTCGCTGGCAGCCCGGCATGGCCGACGCAGTGATCGTCGCCGCGCAGCGCGAAGACAATCGCGTGGAGGTAGTGCTGGACACCCACCTCAGCAGCGCCTCCCAGCCGGCTGCGCTGGTTCTCACCGACTTCGATGCCGCGCCCGGTGACAGCGCTTCAGATCAGGCAACGCTGCGGAGATGGGACTTCACGCCGGGTATCGACACCGAAGTGCTCGAGTCGGTCCTCCTCGAAGGACATCGCCTTGAGCGACACGCCGTGAATCTGCCGATGTCGCTGCCAGCCGGTCGCGGCACGATGCTCGTCGACGCCGCCGCACCCGGCGCCATGCTGGCACCCAAATCGACCCGCGCTGGCGGTGCGGCCACGGTCCTGGGTCGGCCAGCGCCCCTGTACAGCGCGCCGCATCGCTGCTGGCTGCCGGCCGAACTGAGGCGACGTGACGGCGCCTGGATCCTGTCGGTGCAGCTCTATTCGCTGTCCAGCGCCGGCAGCTGGGGCATCGGCGATTTTGACGATCTGGCGCGACTCGCCGAACGCGCCGGCGCCATCGGTGCGGCCGGTGTCCTGGTGTCGCCGGTGCATGCCCCGTCACTGGCCTGGCCCGATCGCGGCTCACCCTATTCGCCCTCCAGCCGCCTGGCGCTCAATCCCCTGTTCATCTGCCTGCCGCGCGCAGCCGATGCCCTCGAACGCGCGTTGCCTGTGCCGCGCTTCACGGCCTGGCTGGCGCAAGGCGGCACGCAGGAACGACTGGCCAGCGTCCGGGCCAGCACGCTCATCGACTATCCGCAGGTCGTGGCACTCAAGCGGGAGGCCTTCGAGCGCCTGTGGCGCGACTTTCAGTCGGCACCCACCGGGCTGCTGCACACCCGCTTCGAGGCCTGGCGCAAGGAGGCCGCGCACAGACTGCGCCCGATGTGGCTCTTCGAAGCGCTGTGCGATCGCCTGGGCGGCACCGACTGGCGACACTGGCCCGGCCACCACGCCCATCCCGACGCCCCTGCAACGCTGGCCTTCGAGCAGAAGGAGGCCGACACGGTCGGCCTGCATGCCTTCATCCAATGGCT
>JBILSK010000313.1:0-3791 GCA_044372165.1 Burkholderiaceae bacterium
CCATGATCGCGTGCAGGTCGTTGAATACGTACCACGGCGTCGGGTCCTTCTCCGCCCAGGCGTCGGCCAGCGCCGCCCAGCGGCCACCGGTGTCGACGCCGTCGAGTGACAACCGCCACAGCAGCGCACTCGCGTCGAGCATCTCCAGCGCGGCGCCAGGCGAAGCGGCGTGGTGCAACATGCGGTCGTAGATGGCGAGCGCACCAGGGTGGTCTTCGCGTTCAAGCAAGAACAGCGCCAAATGCCACCCGTTGTGCGCGTTGAGGAAGTTCCCTTCGGCCCAGTTGGCGCGGCGGGCCTCGAGGAAGGCGATGCCCTCGTCGAAGCGCGCCTGCATCTCGAGCACGTGCACCACCGCGTGGATCGCCCACACGTCGTCGGCATCTCGCTCGACGGCGCGCCGGCCGATGTCCTCGGCACGCGTGTAGTCGCCGCACTCCTCGTACCCGAAGGCCAGCATGCCGTCGAGGGCCGTGAAGTCAGGGTGCTGGGTATCCCAGCCGCGGCGCGCGCGCACGACTCGGTCGCGGAGGTTCACCGCATCGCCGCAGAAAAAGTCGATCTGATGCCCGGCGTACAGCGCGATCGCGTCCCGCGGATGAGCGTCGAGCAGCGCGTCGAGAAGCCGGCCGCAGGCGTGCATGTCGCCCGAAGCCCAGGCGCGGATCGCGTCCAGATGTGCCTGCTCGCGCGCATCGATGCTGCGTGTGCCAGCGACGAGCTCGGCAGCGGCGCGCGTGTCCGTCCACTCGCTGGACATGAGGCCGATCCACGCGCGCGCGGCGCGCGCCATCACGCAGTCCGCGTCCTCGGCGATCGCCGCGTCGAGCTCCTCGACCACCTCGGGACGGAAGCGCAGCAGGTGCCCCTGAGCTCGCGAAAGGCGTTGCACCGCCCCTGTGCTGCCCGTGCAGGCCAACCCGTATCGATCCTCGTTCATGACGAGCTCCTTTTCGCCTGGCGGCGCCCTGCGTAACCGGTCATTATCGAAACCTGTTGCACTGCGCGCAAGCTGCACCGCGGCCGGCGGCTCGGACGGAGCGATCAGACGGGCCAAGAGCCCGGGATGCGTAACGCGCTGCCGTAGCCTGTTGATCGGGACCTCGCGTACCATGCAAGCCTGTCCGCGGTGCCCTGTCAGTCTTCCGGCGGATGGCTGTCCGAACCAACGGAGCCACCACGACTTCCGGAAGAATCGGGGTCGCGGCCTCCACGTACGAGTACGCAAGACATGGCAAGAGACCTTCGCTTCATACTCATACCGAAAGTCGCCCACCCCTGGTTCGACGAGGTACACCAGGGTGCTCGGACCCAGGCCGGCATCCTCGGCCGTGAGCTTGGCGTCGAGGTTGTCATCGACTACCTGCCGCCAGCCGTTGCCGGTGTCCTCGAGCAGCAAGCGATCCTGGAGAGGATCATGAGCAGCCGCCCAGACGGCATCGCTATCGATCCGGTGGACACGGTCGGGCACATGCAGTCGATCATCCGCATCCGGGACCAGGGGATTCCGATCGTTCTCTTTGACTCACCGTCCCCAGAGATTGGCATCACCAGCGTCGGCAACGATTTTTCCATGCAGGGACAGATTGCGGCCGAACGCCTCGTCACGCTGATTGGCGGTGTGGGAAAGGTGGCGGTGATGCAGGGATATCCCACTGCCCCCAACCACGAGAAACGATACGAAGCGCAGATGGCTGTTTTGGGAAAGCATCCGCGTATCACGATCGTTGACGGCGGCACTGACAATGACGACATTGAAACAGCGCGCCAACAGGCGTTGGCAGTGCTCGAAGCGCACCCCGACCTGAGCGGCTACTTGTGCTGCGACGCTTCCGGCCCGATAGGCATCGCAGCAGCCATCAAGCAGGCGGGTAAGGTCGGTCGAGTAAAAGTGGTGGGCATGGATGGCATCAAGTCCATCCTTGAAGCCATCAAGGAAGGCGTGATCGACTCTTCTTCGGCCACGGTTCCGCGCATGCAAGGCGCCATGTCAATCCTCATGCTGTGGCAAGCGTCGCTGGGTGTTCCGCTGCCCCGGGTCATCGACACGGGCATTGACGTGATCACACAGGAAAACGTGGATCGCCATCTGGCCAACATCCTCTGACGGTACGCCAGGATCAAGCGGCGCAGCAGGATCGAGCCAACGATCGGGCATGTGAAGACCGACGGGCGACTCGGGCCAGATCCAGACCGATCTTGCTGCGAAAATTCAAGCAGTCGGCGACGGTGCGTGCCACGCTGGTCACGCGGACCACGACGGCTTCAATCTGGTGCTCTGCTATCCCGTCGGTCATGACGACACCGAAGAAGCGCACGACCCGCAGCGGGGGGAGTCGAGCCTTGGCGCACGCGACTTGTTCGAGATGGGCCCCCAGAGCTCGAACGGAGACTGGGTTGTCAGGCCATGCCCTCGCCGCGGTGAGAGCAGGCAGAAAATGGCCTGCGGACGCTTGCGGACACACTCGGCCACGGAGCCGTGTTCTGACGCGCGAGCCGACCGGGGTCGCGTAGGGACCCCGCCCTACGCGTCCAAGGGACGCCTGGCGGCCAACCCTTGTGAGGGCGACACGCGCCAGAGACCATTCATCCAGATCGCGAGGCCGAATGATGGCTGAGTTGCAGGGCGCGAAGTTGCTAAACGAGGCGACCGCCATCGGGTAGAAGCGGTCGGCCGAGCGCTCGAGCTGACACTTGAGCCAGTCGAGGGTCAATCCCGCCGTCCCAACAGATGCGAACGATCTGTGCAATGACGAATGAATACTCGGGCAGGTGTACACTTTCACGTTGCCGAAGTTAGACTCTAGTAGTGAGCAAATCGTTGGATCATCGAATCAGGGTCGCTGCCCTGCGCCGCGAACAGATGCAGTTGCAACTGCTATTTTCCGGTCTCCAGCTCGCCTCAACGACTTCGATTCATGAAATAGAAGTTGAAGATGTCATCAGGCAAGCCGAAGTCTCAAGGGGAAGCTTCTATAACTACTTCCCGTCAGTGCCGGCTTTGTATGAGGGTCTTGTCAGACAGCTCATGCAGGAACTCGCCGCCATGATGGACATTCTGGCCCCCCCGAACCTTGATGTCGTGACGCGTCTGGCGGCTTCTATGAGAATGTCGATGCGCCTTTTTGTGGATTTTCCGATGCTGGGCAGGTTCCTGACCCAAGTGCAATGGCCGAGCCAGAAAACCGATTTCGAACTATTTCCGAATATTGTTCGGGATATCCATCTGGGAATCGAAGCGGGGCAGTTCACGAGGATGCAAGCGCCCATCGGCGTGAATATCGCAATGGGTAGCTTGATCGGAGGTGTGCATGCCATGCTCCTTGAGCGCCCTGCTGCCGGTTACGAGGACAAGGTCACCAATCAGGTTCTGATCGGACTGGGAGTCGACTCGGAATTCGCAAGCAAAGTTTCTCAAATGCCTTTGCCAGCCCGACCTGCTCTTCCAGCGACAGGAGTCTTCGGGAAATTGTCTGAAATGGTTGCTCTGGAGAAAAGTGCGGATAGTGTCGACCTGAAAGCCAGTGCAAAATCCTCCTCCGAGACCCGGCTGTCGTCTCGACATCGTGCGAGATGAAGCGCATGCGGCGTCGCGCGCTATCCAGGAGTTCATCAAAATCATGTCCGAGCTTGTAAATGGGTGACGTCGTCCAGAACATCTTCAAATACGAAGAAAAGCATCTCGCGCGGATAGAGGAAAGCGTCTTTTCAGCGGCGCATGATCTGGCCCGGAGCAGTTCCATCGAGAACGTCGAGATAGAACATGTCTTGAATAGAGCGCAGATCTCCCG
>JBILSK010000015.1:0-12246 GCA_044372165.1 Burkholderiaceae bacterium
AGGCGGCTGCGCTCGGTGGCCACCGCATCGGCCGAGGCCTGGCGGACATGGCCATAGCCGCGCACTTTGGCGGGCAGCGCGGCAATCGCGCAGGCAGTGTCGTACGCTGGGGCAATCGGCCCGGCCAGCAGCATGCGCACATCCTGCTCGTACTGGATGGCAAGCGCGGCATGCAGACGCCGCTCGGCACTGTGCCGAAACGGATCGAGCCAGGTGCCGCGCAGACCGCGCAACCGCGCCATCAGCACGAAGGCCTTCATCAGCCAGGGCCCGACTTCCCGCTTGATCGGCTTGCCGGTGACCGGATGCTGGCGGGCGAAGGGGCCGCCGCCGACGTGAAAGCTCAGGCGATAGTCGCCTTCGAAGGTCGCCTCGAGTTCGCGTCGGAAGGCCTCGCTCGAATACAGGCGCGCCACCTCCCATTCGTCCTTCACCGCCAGCAGCTTGAACCAGGACTGGGCCACCGTCCGGGTCAAGGCCTGGCGCGGGTCGGTGTCGGCGTCGCGGACCGACTGCACCAGGCTGCGGTAACGCTGGGCGAGTGCCGCATCCTGATATTCCGTGAGCACGCTCACATGGCGTTCGATGAGGGCCTCGAGCGGCTCGTCCCTGGGGCGCCGATGCAGCACGATGACTTGTCCGCCCGAGACCAGCTGCTCGACCCGTCGGGGGTCTTCGGCAATGCATCGACCCCATTCGAAGGCGGAGCGATTCATGTCGATCGACACACCATTGAGTTCGATCGCGCGTTCGATGGCGGCCCGCGACAGCGGAATCCAGCCTTTCTGCCAGGCCACGCCCACCATCATCATGTTGCTGGCGATCGCGTCACCCAGCAGCGCGACCGCCAGTCGCTGGCCGTCGACGATGCTCAATGCCTCGCCCGTGCCGGCACGGATACGCGCCATCAGGCCATCTGCGTCGGCCGTCCAGTCGGCATTGCGGGCGAACTCGGCGGTGGCGATCAGGTCGCTGCAGACCACGGCATGGCTGCGACCGCGCGACAGGGTGGAAATGGACTCCTCGCCCGAGGCTACGATCAGGTCGCACCCGATCAGGGTATCGGCTTCGCCTGCGGCCACGCGGGGGGCGGACAGGTGTGCCGGATCGGCCGCGAAATGCAGATGCGAGAAGACGGCGCCATATTTCTGGGCCATGCCCATCATGTCCAGCGAGGCCACATGGCTGCCATCGACATGCGCGGCCACCCCGAGGACTTGCCCGATGGTGATCACGCCGGTGCCACCGATGCCGCCGACCAGCACATTGAAGGAGCGCTCGCGCCCGGCCAGCGCCGGGACCTGGGGCTCCGGCACCTCGAAGGGAGTGAGCGTGCGGCGATCGCCCTGCGCAGACGTGCGCAGGCGGCCCCCGTGAACCGTCACGAAGCTCGGACAAAAGCCCTCGATGCAGCTGAAGTCCTTGTTGCAGGACGACTGGTTGATGCGGCGCTTGCGCCCGAACGGCGTCTCGACCGGCTCGATCGACAGGCAAGTCGAGACCTTGCCGCAATCCCCGCAGCCTTCGCAGACGGCGCTGTTGATGAAGCTGCGTCGCGCCGGATCCTCCCACTTGCCCTGCTTGCGCAGGCGCCTGCGCTCGGTCGCGCAGGGCTGCTCGTAGATGATCACCGAGACACCGGGGTACTCGCGCAGCTCGATCTGCACGGCTTCCATCTCGCTGCGATCGCGCACCGGCACATCGGCCGGAAAGGAGGCGCCCGCATATTTCGCGGGGTCATCGGTGACCACCACGATCTTCTGGACGCCGTCTGCCCGCAGCGCCTGAGCCATCTGCGGCAGGGTCTGGCCGCCGGCGATCGGCTGGCCACCGGTCATGGAGACAAAGCCGTTGGCCAGCAGCTTGTAGGTGATCGGGATGCCGGCTGCCACCGCCTGGCGAATCGCCAGCGACCCGGAATGCGCGTAGGTGCCGTCGCCCAGATTGGCAAAGACATGCTTTTCGTCGGTGAAGGGCTGCTGGCCCAGCCAGTGCATGCCCTCCCCGCCCATCTGCGCCACGGTCTTGCAGTGCTCCGGGTCCAGAAAGAGCTGCATGCCGTGGCAGCCGATGCCGGCCAGCGTCCGGCTGCCTTCGGGCAGCTTGGTCGAGCGGTTGTGCGGGCAGCCGGAGCAGAAACTGGGCGTACGCACCACCGCGGCGTTGCCGGTTGCACCGGCGGCACTAGCAGGCGGGTGCCAGTCGGCAAAACGCGGATCGCGCTCTGCCAGCAGGCCGGCCAGCAGGCCCGAGACCATGGCCGGGCGGGTTTCGCCGAAATTCGGGAACACCCATTCTCGGGTGCGATCGTAGAGGTAGCCGTCGCGCACCTTGCCGATGATCCGGGGCGCCGCGGGCATGCCGTACAGAATCGATCGCACCTGCTGCTCGATCAGGGGGCGCTTTTCTTCCACCACAATCACAGTTTGCAGGCCGCGTGCGAAGCGGCGCACGATCTCGGGCTCGACCGGCCAGACCATGCCCAGTTGCAGCACGCGCACGCCCAGTTCGGCGGCGCGGGTGGCATCGATGCCCAGATCGAAGAGCGCCTTGCGCACGTCCTGCCAGGCCTTGCCGGCCGAGACGATGCCTATCGTGGCCTGTGGTGGGTCGTACACGATGCGGTTAAGGCCGTTGGCCCGGGCATAGGCCAGGGCGGCATAGAGCCGCTTGTGAAAGACCCGCTCTTCCACCGGCATCAGGATGATCTCGCTGGGGCGGATGGACAGCCCGTCCGCAGGCATCTCGAAATCGTCCGGTCGCACGATCACCGGGCGAACCGGGTCAAGCTCGACGGTGCCAGCGCTCTCGACGATCTCGCCGACCAGTTTCATCCCGGTCCAGGCGCCCGAAAAGCGACTCATCGCGATGCCGTGCAGCCCGAACTCGAGGATCTCCTGCACGCTGCTCGGATAGAGCACCGGGATCGCCATGGATTCGAACAGGATGTCGGAATAGCAGGCCACCGTGGACGATTTCGCCCCGTGATCATCACCAGCCAGCGCCAGGGTGCCCCCCAGCGGGCTGGTCCCGGCCCAGTTGGCGTGGCGCAAGGCGTCCACGGAACGGTCTACTCCCGGCCCCTTGCCGAACCAGATGCCGAACACGCCGTCCACTCGCGCACCTGGAAACATCCCGACATACTGCGAGCCCCAGACCGCGGTGGCCGCCAGCTCCTCGTTCACCCCGGGTCGGTAGACGATCCGGTGCTGCTCCAGCAGTTCGGGGATGCGTCGCAGGGCGCCGTCATAGGCCGCCAGCGGCGAGCCCTGGTAGCCGGAGATGTACCCAGCCGTTTGCAGACCCGCAGCCTGGTCGCGGCGGCGCTGCTCCAGCGCCAGCCTGACCAGGGCCTGAATGCCGGTCATGAAGACGACGCCCGAGCCGAGCGTGTACTTGTCATCGAGCGTTGTGTCCAGCCGCGGCGGCGTGGTGGCCATGCTGTCTCCTCCCTGCAGGGTGTGTCTGGCCCCATTCTCCTGCCTGCGTGACGGGGCCCGCAAGGCAGGCGCGATCGGAATGCGCCGGGTGTCGTTCTGTCGCTGTGCTCCATTTCAACGTACATGGATGCACGCACCGGAAAGATGCGCCACACCCCGTGATGGACAGGCACTCGGACCCCATATAGGCTGCACGGATCGCAAGTGCTTCGCCGCAACGCCTGTCGCCGTGTCCGTGCCAATCGACTCCTCCTGGTTAGCCCGTGATCTGCAGTCGGGTGGGGTGCTGGCGCGCTCGGGCGCACTGATGGCCTTGCCCGAGGAGCTTGCGGCCTTGGACGTGCGGCGCCCCTTGCTGCTCACCAGCGTGCGCATTTCGCGTGCGCCGCTCCAGTACCACCTGTTCAGCCTGATCGCCTCGCTCGATCCCGCGATCTGCGGGGCGGTGCCGCCACGGGCTTCGCTGAGCTTCGTGCGGGGCGTGGCCCGTCTGGCGCTGGAACGCAAGGTGGACGGGATCGTGGCGGCGGGGGGCGGCAGTGTCTCGGACACCGCGAAGGCGCTCGCCATTGCCTTGGCCGAGGGCGAGCCGCTGGAGCAGCACGCCATCCGATACGAGTCGGGGGCCGGGTTCGTCACCCCCGTGCTGAGCAAGCCGAAGCTGCCCATCATCTCGATTCCCACCACCGCCTATGGCGCGGAGGTCACGCCGACCTTCAGCCTGCGCTCACCCGATGACTCCTTGCTGAGCTTCTTCGATCCGAAGGTGATCAGTCGGCGGGTGCTGATCGATCCGGTCGCGGCCATGGGATTTCCGGTGGATGTGCAACTCACCACGGGCATGAATGGCCTGGCCTATTGCCTCGAGGCGCTCTATTCGCGCCGACGCACGGCTGCGACCAGCCTGCATGCCCTGAACACCATCGAGCGCTTCGCCTGGGTGCTGCCCGCTCTGCACGCGGCACCCGATGATCCCTTCCTGCGCAGCGAGTCCGTGCTGGCTGGCTATTGCGCGGGCCAGGTGCACAGCGTGACGGGCGGTTGCATCCACCACGCCTTGTGCAATGTGCTCACCAGCCGACATGGCTTGGCGAACGGCCCCACCAACAGCGTGATGCTGCCGCACGTGCTCAAGTTCAATGCTGCGATTGCCCACGTCGAACTCGACGCAGTCTGTGAACGGCTCGGCTTGCAGGGGGCTGGCACCCCGGGCGAGCGGGTGATCGGTTTCATCAAGGACCTGCAGTCGCAGATCAAGGCGCGTTGCCGACTGAGCGAACTCACCGATCGTCGCGATATCCTGGCCGATGCCCCAACGCATGTGATGCGCGAATGGAGCATCGCCAACAATCCACGGCCCGTCAGTCACATCCACGAAGTCGAGCGACTGCTGGGCGACGCGTGGTAGCGCCGTTCAGACTGTGAAGCTGGAGCGCACATCCTCGCGTGAAAGCAGTCTGACCGGCACCGGCTTGACCTTCCAGATCTGTGCGGCGTACTCGCTGATCGAGCGATCGGACGAGAATTCGCCGGAGCGGGCGACATTCAGGATGGACATGCGCGTCCAGTGTTCGACATCGCGATAGGCGGTGTCTACCCGCGCATGGCAGTCGACATACGCGTCGAAGTCGGCCAGCAGCAGATAGGGATCGTGATGGATCAGGCTGTCCAGCAGCGGGCGGAACAGATCGGGGTCTCCGTCGCTGAAATGACCACTGCCGATCAGGTTGAGCACGCTGCGCAGTCGCGTGTTCGTCTGATAGAGCTCGAACGGGTGGTAGCCGCGGGCCCAGGTGGCCTCGACCTCTTCGACGCTCAGGCCGAACTGGAAGAAGTTCTCCGAGCCGACCGCGTCGCGGATCTCGATGTTCGCGCCATCCAGGGTGCCGACGGTCAGCGCACCGTTCATCGCGAACTTCATGTTCCCGGTGCCTGAAGCCTCCTTGCCCGCGGTGGAGATCTGTTCCGAGACATCGGCTGCCGGGTAGACCCGCTGGCCGCTGCTGACATTGAAGTTGGGCAGGAACACCACCTTCAGCAGGCCGCGCATGGCCGGATCGTGGTTTACCACCGCCGCCACCGAGTTGATCAGCTTGATGATCAGCTTGGCCATCCGGTAGCCCGGCGCCGCCTTGCCGGCAAACACGAAGGTGCGCGGGGCGATCTCCAGGTGCGGATCGGCGCGCAATCGCTGGTACAGATCGACGATCTGCAGCACGCTCAGATGCTGGCGCTTGTATTCGTGGATGCGCTTGACCTGCACGTCGAACATTGATTGCGGGTCGACCGAGATACCGGTGCGACGGCGCAGCAAGGCCGCCAGCACGCGCTTGTTCTCCAGCTTGATGTCCCGCCATTCCTGGCGGAACGAGGCATCCTCGGCCATGGGCTCGAGCCAGCGCAGCTGATCGAGTTCACGCAGCCAGCCATCGCCGATCGCATCGCTGATCAGCGCCGACAGACGCGGATTCGACAGGGCGACGAACCGCCGGGGCGTCACGCCATTGGTCTTGTTGCTGAATTTCTCGGGCCACAGGGCGTGAAAATCGCGCAGCACGTCCCGTTGCAGCAATTCCGAGTGCAGCTTGGCCACGCCATTGATGGCATGGCTGCCCACGCAGGCCAGGTGGGCCATGCGCACCGAACGCCCACCGTGCTCGTCGATCAGGGACACCCGGGAGATCAGTCCCTCGTCATTCGGAAAGCGGGCCCGGACCTCGGCCAGGAAGGCCGCGTTGATCTCGTAGATGATTTCAAGATGGCGAGGCAGCACCCGCTCGAAGAGATCCAGGGGCCAGCGTTCGAGCGCCTCGGGCAGCAGCGTGTGGTTGGTGTAGGCCAGCGACTTGCGGGTGATTTCCCAGGCGTCGTCCCATTCGAAGCCATTTTCGTCCACCAGCAGGCGCATCAGTTCGGCGACCGCGATCGCCGGATGCGTATCGTTGAGCTGAATCGAGAATTTCTCGTGAAAGCGCTCCAGGGGCAGGCGCTGGGTGTGCATGATGCGCAGCATGTCCTGCAGCGAGCAGGACACGAAGAAGTACTGCTGCTCCAGGCGCAGCTCCTTGCCCTGGATGGATTCGTCATTGGGGTACAGGATCTTGGTCAGATTCTCGGAGACCACCTTGCGCGTCATGGCGCCGTGGAAGTCACCGCGATTGAACTGCGCCAGATCGAAGACCTCGGGGGCTTCGGCGCGCCACAGGCGCAAGGTGTTGGCCGTGTGGGTCCGATAGCCCAGGATGGGCGTGTCGTACGGAATGCCATTGACCAGCCGCCCCGGCACCCAGCGCACCCGCTCGCGACCATCGGTGTCGCGATAGCGTTCGGTGCTGCCGCCCAGCTTGATCTGGGTGGTCCATTCCGGGCGCATCAGCTCCCAGGGGTTGCCATGACGCAGCCAGCGGTCGGTCTTCTCGACCTGCCAGCCGTTGGTGATTTCCTGGTAGAAGATGCCGAATTCATAGCGGATGCCATAGCCCATCGCCGGAATTTCCTGGGTGGCCATCGAATCCAGGTAGCAGGCTGCGAGCCGTCCCAGGCCACCGTTACCCAGGCCGGGCTCCTCTTCCTCGTTGAGCAGTTCGTCGAAGTCCAGGCCCAGCTCGGTCACCGCCTGGCGAACCTGGCGGGTGATCCCCAGGTTCACCAGGTTGTTGCCCAGGTGCGGTCCCATCAGGAACTCCGCCGACAGATAGGCGACGGTGCGGGCGCCCTGCTTGGTGTAGGCGGAGGTGGTGCTGATCCAGCGCTGCAGCAGGCGATCGCGCACCACCCAGGCCAGGGCCAGGTAGTAATCGGTGCGGGTGGCCAGACCCGGGAACTTGCCGCGCACATAGAACAGGTTATCGAGGAAGGAGCGCTTGATGGCCTCCTTGCTGAGGCCGGTCCGGTATTCCTCGGCATGCGACTCGGTGCCTGACCGTGCGTTGCCGGATTCAATGGTGCTCACTGGAAGTGCCTCATGGACGGGTCTGGGACGCACAGCGCGTTCCGACCGATTTTCACCGATTCCGCGAGCCTGCCGCGCGCACGTTCGTCGTCTCTGGCCTGCCGTTTGATCGGAAGCGCTCCGCCGGGACATTCCATCACCCAGCGGATCGGTCAATGACGGGGTGCGCGCGGGTACCGTTTTCGCTTGCCCGCCCCGCGTCAGCGGCCGGCCGCAAGGCTATGCTGAAGCGGCAACGACTGCCCTCTTCCGGATCCTGCCCATGTCAATCGCCGCTGATGCCCCTCCCGCCGGATTGCTCTCCGGCGTTCGAATCGTCGACACCAGCAGCGTGCTGTTCGGCCCCTACAGCACTCAGTTGCTGGGAGATCTGGGGGCGGATGTCATCAAGGTCGAAGCGATCGAAGGCGACTCCGTGAGGAACATCGGCACCTCGCGCAATCCGGGCATGGCGCCCGGGTTTCTCAATGTCAACCGCAACAAGCGCAGCATTGCCGTCGACCTGAAGCGTCCCGAGGGGCGGCGCATCGTGCTGGACCTGTGTCGCGAGTCGGACATCTTCGTCACCAACATCCGTCGCAAGGCGGTCGAACGGCTGGGACTGTCCTATGGCGACGTGGCTGGCGTGAACCGCGCCATCGTCTATGCCAAGGCGGTGGGATTTGGCGAAGGCGGCCCCTACGACGGCGAACCGGCCTTCGACGACACCATCCAGGCCATCAGCGGTGTGGCGGCGTTCCAGAGCATCGCAGCCGGCAAACCGGCCTATGTCGCCAACGCGATCGCCGACAAGGTGAGCGGACTGACCCTGGCCTTGTCCATGGTCGCAGCCCTTCGGCATCGTGACCTGACAGGTCAGGGACAGGAACTCGAGGTGCCGATGTTCGAGACCCTGGCCGCCTTCACCATGATCGAGCACTTGTACGGGCGCACCTACGAGCCCCCGCTGGGCGAAGCGCTCTATCCTCGCCTGGTGTCGCAACACCGCAGGCCCTTTGCCACGTCCGATGGCCTGATCGCGGTGATGCCGCATACCGACGCGCACTGGGCGAGCTTCTTCGTGGTGATCGGGCGTCCCGAACTCGCTCAGGATGCACGATTCACGAAGATCGATGCACGCACGCAAAACATCGAGACCCTCTACGCGATGATGGCCGAGGCGCTCACCACGCGCAGCACGGCGCAGTGGTTGGTCGACCTCAGGCAGGCCGGCGTGCCGGCGGTTCGCATCAACAGCGGCAATGACCTGCTGCAGGACCCGCATCTCGGTGCAGTGGGCTTCTTTCAGCATCTCGAACACCCGAGCGAAGGCACGCTGCTCACGATGTCGCCCCCGGTACGCTATTCACGCACACCCGCTTCGATCCGTCGATTGGCGCCTCGCCTGGGCGAGCACTCGCGCGAAATCCTGCAGACCCTCATCGGTTACGACGCTGCACGAATCGATGCGCTGGTGGCCAGTGGCGTGGTGAAGGCCGAGGCCTGATCCGTCGGGTGTCCGGGCACTGACAGCCTCCCGTTCCGGGAACGCCGTGCGGGCCGCGTGTCCCCTGCCCGGCTCACCGATACTGCGGGCCACCCCACTGACGAGGAGATCGACCATGGCCTGGGATTTCGAGACCGACGCCGAGTATCAACAGCAACTGGACTGGGTCGACGCGTTCGTGACCCGCGAAGTCGAACCCCTGCAACACGTGCTGGGCCATCCCTGCAATGTGCGCGATCCCCGGCGCAATGCGCTGGTGCGGCCTCTGCAGCAGGAAGTGCGTCGGCGCAAACTGTGGGCCTGCCACCTGGGGCCGGAGCTTGGCGGACAAGGCTATGGCCAGGTGAAGCTTGCGCTGCTCAACGAGATCCTGGGGCGAGCCAGCTATGGCCCATCGGTGTTCGGCTGTCAGGCCCCCGACTCGGGCAATGCCGAGATCCTGGCCCACTACGGCACGCCCGAACAGAAGCGGACCTACCTGCAGCCGCTGCTCGACAATGAGATCGTCTCCTGCTTTGCGATGACCGAGCCGCAAGGCGGCGCCGACCCGGGCGTGTTCACCACCCGCGCGGTTCGCGAAGGCGACAACTGGGTGATCAGCGGCCAGAAATGGTTTGCCTCGCATGCGAG
Organism: Burkholderiaceae bacterium; assembly: GCA_044372165.1. Classification (GTDB taxonomy): domain Bacteria; phylum Pseudomonadota; class Gammaproteobacteria; order Burkholderiales; family Burkholderiaceae_E; genus UBA4615. Next base: position 9,509 of record JBILSK010000015.1, read on the forward strand.
CTTCGCCGAGTTCCTGATCGTGATGGCGGTGACCGACCCTGATGCGCCGCTGATGGAGCGCATGTCGATGTTCATCGTGCCGACCGACTCACCTGGCCTGAGCTTCATTCGCGAGTCCGGTTTCACCACCGAGGTGCACCAGACCCACGCCTACCTGAATTTCGATCGGGTGAAGGTGCCGGCCGACAGCATGCTCGGCAAGGAAGGCAATGCCTTCGTGGTGGCGCAGGTCAGGCTGGGGGGCGGTCGCATTCACCACGCGATGCGCACCATCGGCGAGGCGCGCCGTGCCCTGGACATGATGTGCGAGCGGGTGGTGTCCCGGCAGACCCGCGGCGTGCCCCTGGCCAGCCTGCAGATGGTGCAGGAGAAGATCGCCGATTCATGGGTGGAGCTCGAGCAGTTCAGGCTGCTGGTGTTGCGCACGGCCTGGCTGATCGACAAGCACAAGGACTACCGGAAGGTCCGCAAGGACATCTCGGCGGTGAAGGCCCTGATGCCCAAGGTGCTGCATGACATTGCCGCGCGTGCCCTGCACTTGCACGGCTCGCTGGGCATCACCGACGAGATGCCGTTTTCGCACCTGCTGCTGCAGTCCTTTCACATTGGCCTGGCCGACGGCCCGGTCGAGGTGCACAAGGTGACGGTGGCGCGTCAGCTGCTGCGCGAGGTCACGCCCAGCACCACGATGTTCCCGGCGTATCACATCCCTGCCCTGCGCGAGGCGGCGATCGCGAAGTTCGCGCAGGCGCTCGAGCATCTGGACGACGCCATCTGAGTCGGCGCACGGTGCGGCGCAACCCGGCCGCACCGGCGCTCACTGTGGCTCGATGCGAGCGATCGCGACCTGCTCCTTCCACAATGCCCGTTCGCGGGTGACGTAGGCGGCCAGCTCGGCGAGGCTCTGGCGCTTGGGGTGAAAGCCGTAGTTTTCCAGCGCCGGCTTCATCGGGTCGCTGGTGACGGCGTCATTGCACAGGTCATTGAGCTGCTGCAGGACGGCAGGCGGCACGCCGGCGGGCACTGCAATGCCCAGCAGGCCGGGCGAGACGTTGTAGTTCGGATAGGTCTCGGTCACCAGCGGCACATCCGGGTACTTGGGCAGCCGCTTCGGTCCGGCCGCGGCAATGGCCCGCAAGGTGCCGGCCTGGGCGTAACTGTCGCCGGCCACGCTGTCGACAAAGATCACATCGAGCTGGCCCGCGATGAGATCGGTCATGGCATTGCCGATCTGCTTGTAGGGAATCGGGGTGAGCTCGACCCCGGCGATCCGGCCGAGCATGGCGCCTGGAATGTTCGACGAGGCGTTGAAATGACCGTAGTTCAGCTTGCCGGGCTGGGCCTTGGCGGCTGCGACCAGGTCGGACAAGCTCTTGTAGGGCGATTTCGGCGGCACCAGAACCAGCATCGACCCACCACCGAAGGCGCCCACCAGCGTGAAATCGCGCTCGGGGTCATAGGGCAAGCTCTTGTAGAGGCTGGGATTGGCCAGATGGGTCGAGGTGGTAGCCAGCATCAGCACCGAACCGTCGTTCGGTGAGCGCTTGGCGGCCTCCACGCCGATGATGCCGTTGGCACCCGGCTTGTTTTCGACCACTACGTTGCGCCCCGTGCGGCGGGTGACGTATTCACCGAACAGACGCGCGGTGATGTCACCCGAGCCGCCCGGCGCAAACGGCACGATGATCTTGATCTGCTTGGGCGTGCTGGCTTGCGCAAGCGCGTGGGTCGGTGCGGTGAGGGTGACACCCGTGGCCGTGGTGGCCAGGATGCGACCCAGGATCTGGCGCCGGATCGAGTGCCGGTTCTGTGCTGTCATGGTCGTTCCTCCTTGCGGGTGATGATCGCACAGGGGGGGCGCACAAAAAAAAACCCGCACCAAGGGGTGCGGGTTGAAACCACCTTATGAGGAGGTGGAGGAGACAGGTGCAAGTGTAGGCGCCGTCTCGCTGCGTTGCAACAAGAAACCCTGCAAGCAGGGTCGACAAAATTCCTTTTTCACGAAAAATGTCGATATTTACGGTGTAAATATCAATCATCATCGAAACGAAAGCGGTCTGGTGCGCCGCGATATCAGGCTGAGTTTCGACCGGATTGCAGCCGCGCCAGGCGGCTGACGAAGAACAGGGTCAGCAGGGCGAAGGACAGCGCCGCCAGCACGAATGCCGTTCGGAAACCGGTCTGCGACACCAGCAAGGACATCAAGGTCACGCCCAGTGACTGCCCGATGAACAGGCTCAGTGCAAACAACGCCACACCCATGCCGCGTTGCGTGGCCGACAGCTGGGTGCCATGGACCTGCAGGGTGTTGTGAAAGGCATAGAAACCGAGCCCCAGCACGAGGCTCGCCACCCCGGCCGCCCAGGGCGCGGGCGCAAAGGCCAGCCCGAGCACACCGAGTGCGACCATCGCGCCCCCGAGCGTGGCCAGGCGGCGCTCGCCCAGCAGGCCGATCAGCCGACGCGCCAGCATCGTGTAGGCATAGCCACCGATGCCGACCACGGCCGAGATCATGCCCGCCTGCCACAAGGGCAGCCCGAAGCGGTCATGCAGTGCGGTGGGGATGAAGGAGACCGCGCCATACATCAGCAGCGCCTCCAGCATGACCGAGGCGAGCACCACCCGAGCCCAGGTGGGGCGGGCGATGACGGCATAGGCTTTCAGGAGCGACACCGGACCCAGTGCCGTACTTGCCGCTCCCGTCGCACTGGCCCCAGCCGATTCGCCGTAGGCGCCCG
>JBILSK010000314.1:0-3776 GCA_044372165.1 Burkholderiaceae bacterium
GACGGCGAGAAAGTGACCGACAAGGGCCTGAAGCTTGGTGCGGGGACCTACGTCGTGCAGGTCGGCAAGCGTCGTGCCGCACGGGTCACGGTGTCCTGAGCGATCGGCTCATCGATGATCGCGCTCATTCAGCGGGTAACAGGCGCCCACGTCGAGGTCGACGGCCAGACAGTCGGGCGTATCGGGCCGGGCCTGCTGGCCCTGGTCTGCGCCGAACGCGGCGACACCCTGCGTCAGGTTGCGTCCCTGCTCGCGCGGGTGCTGGCCTACCGGGTCTTTGCCGACGCCACCGGCCGCATGAACCAGTCCCTGCGTGACACGGGCGGTGGCCTGCTGCTGGTGCCGCAGTTCACGCTGGCGGCCGATACCCGCAGCGGCCTGCGTCCCAGCTTCACCCCAGCCGCACCGCCCGGGCCGGCCCGAGACTTGTTCGAGGCCTTTGCCGACCAGGCACGAGCCGCCCATGCGGTGGTGCAGACCGGCGTGTTCGGCGCCGACATGAAGGTGCATCTGGTCAATGACGGGCCCGTGACCTTCTGGTTGCGGGTTGATCCGGAACCCGATCCTGCCCAGGCATCCCATGCAAGCTGATTGCGTCACCGACCTGATCCTGATCCGCCATGGCGAGACCGACTGGAACCGTGCCCGGCGCTTCCAGGGCCATCAGGACATTGCACTGAACGAAGAGGGGGTGCGCCAGGCGCAGGGGGCCGCACGTCGACTGGCGCAGCGGCCGCAGGCCTACGGCCTCGCGCGGCGCGCCGACCGTCCCGACCCGGTGCTGGTGACCAGCGACCTGTTGCGCTGCCGCCAGACGGCCGAGCCCATTGCAGCCTCACTCGGCCTGACTCCCGTGCTCGATGCCGGCTTTCGGGAGCGCTCCTTCGGAGTGTTCGAGGGGCTCACGGTGGATGAACTGCGCCGCGATCATGCCGAGCCCTTTGCGCGATGGCTGGCGCGCGAACCCGATTTCGCCATCGAAGGCGCGGAGTCCCTGCGGGTGTTTGCGGGCCGCATCCAGTCCGCCCTGGACGGTCTGATGGCGCGCCATGGCGGGCGCACGGTGGTCGTCGTGACGCACGGCGGCGTGCTGGACATCGTCTGGCGCATCGGCCACGGCATGCCACTGGACGCTACCCGGAAGGTCGACATTGCCAACGCCAGTCTGAATCGTCTGCGCCACAGCCAGGGGCGTCTCGAGGTGGTCGACTGGGGGGATGTCTCGCACTGGCGTGACCGTGACGACAACGCGCCAGCAGGGGTGCAGGCACCCTGAGGCACGCGTGAGGCACGCCGTTTTCGGTCCCGGGCCGCCAGCCCTGCGCGCTATCCCTTACAATCACGGGTTCCGCGCGACTGGCGAGTAAGGGTGAATTGACACCGTGAAACGCGGATTCCGGCGGCCGCTTTCTGGCCGCCAGCCGATCGCCTGGGCAGTTGCCGGCCATCCTGCCGGGATTCCTGACTGCAACGAGGACACCACCATGTTTGACCGAAACCAGGGCATCGCGCAGGTCGATCCCGAACTCTGGCAGGCCATCGAGGCCGAGAACCGTCGCCAGGAAGCCCACATCGAGCTGATCGCGTCGGAAAACTACGCCAGCCCGGCCGTGATGGCCGCCCAGGGCAGCCAGCTCACCAACAAGTACGCCGAGGGCTATCCCGGCAAGCGCTACTACGGTGGCTGCGAGCATGTCGATGTCGCCGAAAGCCTGGCGATCGAACGGCTCAAGCAGCTGTATGGGGCGGAAGCGGCCAACGTGCAGCCCCACTCGGGCGCGCAGGCCAATCAGGCCGTGTTCCTCGCGTTTCTGAAGCCCGGTGACACCATCATGGGGATGAGCCTGGCCGAAGGCGGGCACCTGACCCATGGCATGCCGCTCAACCTGTCGGGCAAGTGGTTCAACGTCGTCTCCTATGGCCTGGATGCCAAGGAAGCAATCGACTACGAGGCGATGGAGCAGAAGGCTCGCGAGACCCGGCCCAAGCTGATCATCGCCGGTGCCTCGGCTTATTCGCTGCACATCGACTTCGAGCGTTTTGCGCGCGTGGCCAAGGAGATCGGCGCGATCTTCATGGTCGACATGGCGCACTATTCGGGCCTGATCGCAGCCGGTGTCTATCCCAATCCGGTGCCCCATGCCGACATCGTCACCTCGACCACGCACAAGAGCCTGCGCGGCCCGCGCGGCGGCATCATCCTGATGAAGGCCGAACACGAGAAGGCGATCAACTCGGCGGTGTTCCCCGGTCTGCAGGGCGGCCCCTTGATGCACGTGATCGCGGCCAAGGCGGTGGCCTTTCGCGAAGCGCTGCAGCCCTCCTTCAAGGTCTATCAGCAGCAGGTGATCGCCAATGCGCACACGCTGGCCCAGACGCTGATCGGGCGCGGCCTGCGCATCGTGTCCGGCGGCACGCAAAGCCATGTGATGCTGGTCGACCTGCGCCCCAAACAGATCACCGGCAAGGAAGCGGAGGCCGTGCTCGGCCAGGCGCACATCACGGTGAACAAGAACTCGATTCCGAACGATCCGGAAAAGCCCCTGGTCACCAGTGGTGTCCGGCTCGGTTCGCCGGCCATGACCACGCGCGGCTTTCGCGAAGCCGAGGCGGTCGAGGTGGGCAATCTGATCGCTGATGTCCTGGACGCGCCGCGCGATCCGGCCAATATCGAGCGGGTGCGTGGCAAGGTCTCGGCGCTCACGGCCCGGTTCCCTGTCTACCGCTGAGCCTTTGCGCAGGACACCCCGATGCGCTGCCCGTTCTGCGATCACACCGACACGCAGGTGATCGAGACCCGCGAGGCCGACGACGGCTCGGCCTTGCGTCGACGGCGTCGCTGCGGTCAGTGTGACAAGCGCTTCACCACCTACGAACGGGTCGAGTTGTCGATGCCCTCGGTGGTCAAGAAGAACGGGCTGAGGGCCGAGTACGACCGGCGCAAGCTGCGCGCCTCGCTGTCATTGGCCTTGCGCAAGCGTCCGGTCACCTCCGAGGCGGTCGACGCGGCCATCGGTCGCATCGAGGAAAAGCTCATGGCGCTGGGGGCACGCGAAGTGGCCAGCGAGCGCATCGGCGAACTGGTGATGCGCGAGTTGCAGCGGATCGACAAGATCGGCTACGTGCGCTTTGCCTCGGTCTATCGCAACTTCGAAGACGTCGACGAGTTCGCCGACGCGATCGAGGAGGTCCAACCTCGGCGCGGACCGCCCGAAGCGGGCTGAGCGCGGCCCTTTCCTTACACGTCACTCAAGGAAGTCTCTGCCCGATGTTCACCGCGGACGATCATCGATTCATGAGCCGGGCAATCGAACTTGCCCGGCTGGGCCTGACCTCCACCACGCCCAATCCGCGGGTCGGGTGCGTCATCGTTCGAGAGGGCGCGATCGTCGGCGAGGGCTGGCACCGCAAGGCGGGCGAGCCGCATGCCGAGGTGGTGGCGCTGGCCGAAGCCGGTGCGCAGGCGCGCGGTGCGACGGTCTATGTGACGCTCGAGCCCTGCAGTCACTTCGGCCGCACGCCGCCCTGCGTCGACGCATTGATCGAGGCTCGGGTCGCGCGAGTGGTTTCGGCGATGGAAGATCCCAACCCGTCGGTCAATGGTCGGGGCCTGGCGCGGTTGCGCGAGGCGGGCATCGATGTTCGCTGTGGGCTGCTGCACGAGCAGGCCGAGGCACTGAACATCGGCTTTGTGTCGCGCATGACGCGCGGTCGTCCGTGGGTGCGTCTGAAGGTCGCCATGTCGATGGATGGCCTGACTGCCTTGCCGGATGGCA
>JBILSK010000315.1:0-3775 GCA_044372165.1 Burkholderiaceae bacterium
ATCTACGACACGCTGTTCGGCACAGACGAAAAAGGGGTGGTCAAGCCGCAGATGGTGGACACCTTCACCATCAGCCCGGACAACCGGATGTACACCTTCAAGCTGCGCAAGGGCCTGGAGTTCCATGACGGCAAGCCGGTGACCGGCGAAGACGTGATCGCCTCGCTGCAGCGCTGGGGCAAACGCGACGCCATGGGCTCGGCGCTGATGCAGTTTGTGTCACGCATGGACAGCCCGGCGCCGGACACCTTCCGGATCTTCCTGGGCGAGGCCTGCGGCTTCGTGATCGAAGCCCTGGGCAAGCCGTCCTCGGTCGTACCCTTCATCATGCCCAAGCGCATCGCGGACACCGATGCCTTCAAGCAGATCGAGGAACACATCGGCTCGGGCCCCTACACCTTCAAGCGCGACGAATTCAAGCCGGGCGACAAGTCGGTCTACCTGAAGAACACCAAGTACGTGCCGCGCAGCGAGCCGCCGTCAGGCACCACGGGTGGCAAGCGCGTGTATGTGGACCGCGTCGAGTGGAACCTCGCGCTGCGTGATGGCCAGGCGCAGATGAACGCGCTGCAAAAGGGCGAGATCGACATTCTCGAGTCCCTGCCCTTCGACTTCTACGAGCAGGCCAGGAAGGACCCCAACATCCAGCTGCCCAAGTACGCCACCTACGGGTTGCAGTACATGGCGCGCTTCAACCACCTGAACAAGCCCTTCGATAATCCGAAGGTGCGCCAGGCGGTGATCGCGGCCTTCAGCCAGGACGCCTTCCTGCGCGCCCAGGTCGGCGTGAAGGAGCTGTATCGCACCTGCGGCTCGATGTTCATCTGCAACACGCCCTATGGCACCACCACGGGCAGCGACATCCAGATGAAGTCGAACATGAAGAAGGCCCAGGAGCTGCTCAAGGCCTCGGGGTATGACGGCACGCCCATCGTCATCATGAAGCCGACCGACCTGGCCTCGATCCAGAAGCTGCCAGACGTTGCGGCGCAACTGCTGCGTCAGGCCGGCTTCAAGGTCGACCTGCAGGCCATGGACTGGCAGACCCTGGTCGGACGCCGCGCCAAGAAGGACCCGATCGACAAGGGCGGCTGGCACATGTTCCTGACCGCCTGGCAGGCCTTCGACGTCTGGAACCCGATCGCCAACCCGACCACCGACACCCGCGGCGAGAAATCGAGCTGGTTCGGCTGGGCGAGCGACGAGAAGCTGACCGAGCTGCGCAACCAGTTCATGCGTGCCACCGACGACGGCGCCAAGAAGAAGCTGGCCGAGCAGATGCATGCCCGCATGTACGAGATCGGCACGCACGTGGTCGTCGGCGAGTATGACCAGCCGATGGCCGCAACCAAGAACGTCAGCGGCTTCTTCGTGTCCAACGGCAACATCTACTGGAACCTGAAGAAGAACTGACGCGGCGGCGGGGCCGGCTTTCACGGCGCGGCCCCGCCGACCCTTCACTGCCCTGTCTTGTCCCCGAGCCTGCGACGCCTTCGTCGCAGGCCTCTTCTGCGGGTCCCCATGTTTGCATTCCTTGCCCGTCGGCTCCTGTCGACGATCCCGGTACTGCTGATCGTCGCGGTGCTGGTCTTCCTGATGCTGCGACTGACGCCCGGTGATCCCGCCGCGGTGCTGGCCGGCGATGCCGCCACCACCGATCAGATCGCGCAGATCCGCCAGACCCTCGGTCTGGACAAATCGATTCCCGAGCAGTTCGGCATCTGGTTCGGCCGCATGCTGAGCGGCGATCTCGGCCAGTCCTACTACTACAAGACGCCGGTCACCGAGCTGATCGCGCAGCGGCTCGAACCCACGCTGTCGCTGGCGCTGATCACCATCTTGATCGCCGTGCTGGTGGCCGTGCCGCTGGGCGTGATCGCCGCCTGGCGCCATGGTGGATGGCTGGACCGCACCCTGATGGGCTTTTCGGTGATGGGCTTTTCGGTGCCCATCTTCGTGCTGGCCTATCTGCTGATCTGGCTGGTGTCGCTCAAGCTGGGCTGGCTGCCAGTGCAGGGCTATCACCGCCTGGCCGAAGGCCTGGGGCCGTGGCTGCGCAACCTCACCCTGCCGGCGATCACCTTGTCGGTGGTCTACGTCGCGCTGATCGCGCGCGTCACGCGCGCCTCGGTCCTGGAGACCCTCGGCGAGGACTACATCCGCACCGCGCGAGCCAAGGGCCTGCCGGAATCCAAGGTGCTGCTGCGCCACGCGCTGGCCAACGCTGCGGTCCCGATCGCCACGGTGATCGGCATCGGCATCGCGCTGCTGATCGGCGGGGTGGTCGTGACCGAATCGGTCTATGCCATTCCGGGTCTGGGCCGCCTGACGGTGGACGCGGTGCTGGCACGCGACTTTCCGACGATTCAGGGCGTGATCCTGTTCTTCTCCTTCATCTATGTGGTGGTCAACCTGCTGGTCGACCTGTCCTACGTGTTCTTCGACCCGCGGATCCGGTACTGACATGGCGAGCGACACTCCCAACTTCGAGGCCCTCTCGGTCGAATCCGCGACCGTGGTGCCCCAGGCCAATGCCTGGCAACGGGCCCTGCGCAATGGTTCGGTGCGGATCGGCGGCATCGTCCTGCTGCTGCTGGTGTTCATCGCAGTCGCGGCCCCCTGGCTGGGCACGGTCGACCCCTCGCTCTTCGACCCGGCCAGCCGCGACCTGCTGCCCGGCCAGCGGGGCGAGATCACCACGCTGGAAGGCGAGGCCATCGAGCACACCTTCCTGATGGGATCGGACAGCTTCGGGCGCGACATCTACAGCCGGGTGATCTACGGCACGCAGGTGTCGCTGATCGTGGGCCTGGCGACCGCCGTGGTGTCGATGGCCTTCGGCATCCTGTTCGGCCTGCTGGCGGGCTATCTGCGCTGGCTCGATGGCCCGCTGATGCGACTGATGGACGGCATCATGTCGATTCCGGCCATCCTGATCGCGATCGCACTGGTCGCGATGTGGAAGGGCAGTCTGCTCACGGTAATCGTGGCCATCGCGATTCCCGAGATCCCGCGGGTCACGCGCCTGGTGCGCTCGCTGGTGCTGACCATCCGCGAGGAGCCCTATGTCGAGGCCGCGGTGTCGCTGGGCACACCGACCTGGAAGATCATGCTGCGACACATCCTGCCCAACACGGTGGCGCCGCTGATCGTGCAAGGCACCTTCATCTGCGCCTCGGGCATCCTGGTCGAGGCCATCCTGTCCTTTCTGGGCGTGGGCCTGCCGCCCGACATTCCGACCTGGGGCAACGTGATGGCCGAAGGCCGTGCCCAGTTCAATGCCTATCCCCACAACATCTTCTTTCCGGGCATCTTTCTTGCGCTCACCGTGCTCGCCGTGAACATCCTCGGCGACGGCCTGCGCGACACGCTCGACCCCAAGATGGCCAAGCGCGTATGACCGCCTCCACTGCATCCGAACGCCGCAGCAGCGCTGACGGTCCCATCCTCGAGATCGTTGATCTCACCATCGGTCTGCCCTCGGGGGGTGACCGCAGTGCAGCGGTCAATGGCGTGTCACTGACCGTGGGCCAGGGCGAGATCGTCTGCCTGGTCGGCGAATCCGGCTCGGGCAAGTCGGTCATCGCCCAGGCGGTGATGGGCCTGCTGCCCAAGGCACTGCCGCTGAAATCGGGGCGCATCCTGCTGCAAGGCGAGGACATCACGCACGCGCCGCTGTCGCGCCTGCGCGAGCTGCGCGCCACGCGCATGTCGATGATCTTCCAGGAGCCCATGACCGCACTCAATCCGGTCATGACCTGCGGCGACCAGATCG
>JBILSK010000316.1:0-3763 GCA_044372165.1 Burkholderiaceae bacterium
CTGCATGCGACGCGCCTGGAAGGCCTCGCAATTGGACACCGAGGAAATTTCCCGATAAGCCTGTTGCGCCGGCAGCCAGACCTCGAGGTCATAGGTCTTGGCTGCACCGAACCCCATGTCGCCGGTGCACAGGGCCATCACCCGGTAAGGCAATTCGAGTCGCTGCAGGATGGTCTCGGCATGACCGACCATCTGCTCGAGCGCTTCATGGGACGTCTCGGGCTTCACGATCTGCACCATCTCGACCTTGTCGAACTGATGCTGGCGGATCATGCCTCGGGTATCGCGACCATGAGAGCCTGCCTCCGAGCGAAAGCACGGCGTGTGCGCCGTCAGTCTCATGGGCAGGGACTGCTCTGGTACGATCTCGCCGCGCACGAGATTGGTGAGCGGCACCTCGGAGGTCGGAATAAGATAGAGCGGCCCACTGCCCTGGCCGTCCTGAGGCTCGTCGCCGTCCTGGCCGCCCTTTCGTGCCGCAAACAGGTCCTGCTCGAACTTGGGCAACTGCCCGGTTCCCTGCAGAGTCTCGGCATTGACGATGTAGGGGGTGTAGCACTCGAGGTAGCCGTGCTCGGTGGTCTGCACATCGAGCATGAATTGCGCAAGCGCCCGATGCAGCCGCGCGATCGGGCCCTTGAGCACCGTGAAGCGCGCCCCTGACAATTTCGCACCCGCTGCGAAATCCAGCCCCAGCGGCTCGCCCAGATCCACATGGTCTTTCGGCTCAAAGCCCAGCGCGACCGGCTCGGTGCCCTGGGGCGCCCAGCGTCGTACTTCGAGGTTGTCGTCCGACGAGGCTCCAGCGGGCACGGACTCGTGCGGCAGGTTGGGCACCGTCAGCATGAAGGCGTTCAGTTCAGCCAGGAGCTGATCGGTGCGTTCGGCACCGGCCTTCAGTTCATCGCCCAGGCCGGCGACCTCGGCCATCACCGGCGCGGTGTCCTCGCCCTTCGACTTCAACTGACCGATCGACTTGGACAGAGCATTGCGCCTGGCCTGCAGCTCTTCGGTGCGCGTCTGCACCGCCTTGCGGTCGGCTTCCAGTCGCTTGAAGGTGTCGACATCGAGGGCGAAACCACGGGCAGCCAGCCGAGCGGCGACTGCGTCGATGTCCTTGCGGAGTGTCTGTATGTCTAGCATCCCGGCATTCTAGCGGGCGCGTCGGGGTCAAGGCGTGTCAGCTTCCTCGTCCCACTTCCTGAGCAGTGCAAGCTTCTCTGCAATCCTGATTTCCAGACCGCGCGGCGTCGGTTGATACCAGCGCGGCTCGGCCATGCCTTCGGGCAGATAGGTTTCTCCCGCGGCATAGGCATGGGGCTCGTCATGGGCGTAGCGGTAGGCATGCCCATAGCCCAGTTCCTTCATCAGCTTGGTGGGCGCATTGCGAAGATGGACCGGCACCTCGCGACTGCGATCCTGCTTCACGAAGGCTCGAGCCTCGTTCCAGGCGGTGTAGCCCGCATTGCTCTTGGCCGCCACCGCCAGATAGATCACGGCCTGCCCTAGCGCCAGTTCCCCCTCCGGGCTGCCCAGCCGCTCGTAGGTCTGGGCGGCATCGTTGGCGATCTGCATCGCGCGCGGATCCGCCAGCCCGATGTCCTCCCAGGCCATGCGCACGATGCGCCTGGCCAGATAGCGGGGGTCGGCGCCGCCATCGAGCATGCGGGTCAGCCAGTAGAGCGCGGCATCCGGGTGCGAGCCGCGCACCGACTTGTGCAAGGCCGAGATCTGGTCATGGAAGCTGTCGCCGCCCTTGTCGAAGCGCCTCGAATTCAGGGTCAGCGCGTTCTGGATGAAGGCGGCGTCGATGCGCTGCGCACCCGCCGCACCTGCCGCCGTGCGGCATTGCTCCAGCAGGTTCAGCAGGCGTCGCGCGTCGCCGTCGGCAAGACCGACCAGCGTATCGACCGCCGGCTCGTCGAACGCGAGCGCGCCAGGGGCCCGGTCTTGCGCGCGCTCGACCAATTGGCGCAACTCCGGATCGGTGAGCGGCTTGAGCACATAGACCTGGGCCCGCGACAGCAAGGCGGCGTTCACCTCGAACGACGGATTCTCGGTGGTGGCGCCAATGAAGGTCACCAGCCCACTCTCTGCATAAGGCAGCAAGGCGTCCTGCTGGGACTTGTTGAAGCGGTGGATCTCGTCGACGAACAGCAGGGTGTGCCGGCCTTGCGCAAGGTTCTGTTCGGCCTGCTCCATGGCGGCGCGAATATCCTTCACACCCGAGAAGACGGCAGACAGCGCGATGAAGGCGCAGTCGAAGGCCGAGGCCGTGAGCCGCGCCAGGGTGGTCTTGCCGACCCCTGGCGGCCCCCAGAAAATCATGGAGTGCGGCTTGCCGGACTGAAAGGCCAGGCGCAGCGGCTTGCCTTCACCCAGCAGGTGCGACTGTCCGATGACCTCGTCGAGGGTCTTGGGCCGCAAGGCCTCGGCCAGCGGCGCCATGGGCTCCCGGGAAAACAGATCGGTCATGCAGCACGACACTCCCTGTGGGATGCGCCCAGGGCGTGGTCCACTGCAGGCGACCTACTGGACGACATCGACGCCCTTGGGCGCCGTGAACCGGAAGGCACCGGCGTCCAGAGAGGGATTGCGTTGAATCGCCTTGAACTGGAAGCGGTTGGTCTGCCCGAAGGCGTCTCGTACCTCCATGGCCTCGGGCAGCCCGCCCTTGAAGCCGATCCGGATGCGGTCAAACCCGGCATCGCGACTCTTGGGCACCGCGTCCAGCCATTCGAGTCCGTCGGCGCTACCGCCTTCAGTCAAGGTGAAACTGGCCTCCAGATCGTTCGAGCCGAACAGGATCGCTGCGGGCGTGGCTCCCACGGACTCGCTCATCTTGCGAACCGTGACCTGCCGCAGGTCCTTGTCGTAGAAGTGCACCCGCTCGCCGTCGGTCACGACCAGCTGCTCGTAGGGTTTGCTGACCTCCCAGCGGAACTTGCCGGGTCGGGAAAACGCGAAGGTGCCGCTGGCGGTCTGGCCGGTGCGCCCCCCCGACAGCAGTTGCTGCTGGGTGAATTCACCGCGCGCCGAGCGCGTGGAACTGGCGAATTCGCGCAGCTGATCGAGTGCGGCGGCACAAACCGTGCCGTGCAGGGCGAACGACAGCAGCACGGCCGTCGGGGCCAGGGCGGCCAGGCGAAAGAATGAACGCGTCATGCGCACCATGTTAACCCGCCCGAGGACCGGACCTCGCGGCCCGGCCGCCGCACCGCGATCAGTCGTCGTCGCGTCGCGGCACGATGATGTCGCGGTTGCCATTGGAGGCCATGGCCGACACCACACCGGATTTTTCCATCTGCTCGAGCAGTCGAGCCGCCCGGTTGTAGCCGATGCGCAGGTGCCGCTGCACCAGAGAGATTGAGGCGCGCTTGTTCTGCAGCACCACGGCCACTGCCTGGTCATAGAGCGGGTCAGCCTCGCCATCGACACCGGCCTCCTGCAGCGTGGCCTGCAAGCCACCGAAGCCGACCGCACTGCCGGTATCCACACCCTCGCCCACACCGCCTTCAAGAATGCCCTCGACATAATCCGGCTCACCTGCCCGGGCCTTCCAGTGCGCCACGACCCGATGGACCTCGTCGTCGGCCACGAAGGCACCGTGAACCCGCACGGGCAGACCCGTGCCCGGCGGCATGTAGAGCATGTCGCCCTGACCCAGCAGGGCCTCGGCACCCATCTGGTCGAGGATGGTGCGCGAGTCGATCTTGGACGACACCTGGAAGGCGATTCGGGTCGGGATGTTGGCCTTGATGAG
>JBILSK010000317.1:0-3762 GCA_044372165.1 Burkholderiaceae bacterium
GATGCAGCGTTTCGTGGCGACCGTGCCGATCAAGGTGGCGATGCAAGCGCCTTGCACCGTGATACTGGTGAAGCAGAGTCTGCCGTTTCAGGCTTTGGCTCAGTAGAGGTATCGGCCTTTGCGTTGATGGGTCACAACACGAAGTCAGTTGCGAGCAAGCTTGCGCTGTAATTGCCCAGCAATGCGATCGTGAAATCCGCGATCAGGAGTGCATCCGCGTTGTCCCTGATGACGCTGGTGTGCTCCGCCCAGAGTGGGTCACGCCCACCCCCCGACTTGCACACCCGCCCCGATCCAGCTACAGTCCCAAGATCATGTGCAGCTCCCGGTTCTACGCGTTCTATTTCTTCGGCTTTCCGGCCTCTGGCGGAATGAGTCGCGAGCGCGTTCAACCCTGAAAAGCTCCTCCCCGACGAAACCGCCAGCCTGAAAAGCCTGGCGGTTTTTGTTTTTGGGCCCTCGGGTCCCCGGGGCCAGGGGCGTACAGCTGCCATCCCACATCAACCGACCACATCGCAGGGAGCCACCGATGACCAAGCCGACCACCGATGACGTGAGGATCCGAGAAATGAAGGAGCTCGCGCCTCCGTCCCACCTCATCCGGGAATTCCCGCTCACCGAACAGCAGGCGCGCATCGTCTACGACTCGCGTCAGGCCACCCACCGCATCCTGCACGGCATGGATGACCGCATGCTGGTCATCGTCGGGCCCTGCTCGATCCACGACACCAAGGCCGCCATGGAGTACGCCAAGCGCCTGGTCGAGCAGCGCGAGCGCTACAAGGACACCCTGGAGATCGTCATGCGGGTCTACTTCGAGAAGCCCCGCACCACCGTGGGCTGGAAGGGGCTGATCAACGACCCGGACCTCGACGGTCGCTTCGACATCAACAAGGGCCTGCGCACCGCACGCCAGCTGCTGTGGGACATCAATGCCCTGGGCCTGCCTTCCGGCACCGAGTTCCTGGACATGATCACGCCGCAGTACATCGCAGACCTGATCGCCTGGGGCGCCATCGGCGCGCGCACCACCGAATCCCAAGTGCATCGCGAGCTGGCCTCGGGCCTGTCCTGCCCGGTCGGCTTCAAGAACGGCACCGACGGCAACGTGCGCATCGCGCTGGACGCAGTCAAGGCCGCCTCGCAGCCGCACCATTTCCTCTCGGTCACCAAGGGCGGGCACTCGGCGATTGTCTCGACCAACGGCAACGAGGACTGCCACATCATCCTGCGTGGCGGCAAGGCGCCCAACTTCGATCGCGCAAGCGTCGAGGCCGCCTGCCGTGAAGCGGGCAACGCTGCCATGGCTTGCCGCCTGATGATCGACGCGAGCCACGGCAACAGCCAGAAGAAGCACGAGAACCAGGTGGCGGTCATCCAGGACATCGCCGACCAGCTGAGCGATGGCGAATCGCGCATCTTCGGCGTCATGATCGAAAGCCATCTCGCCGCCGGCCGTCAGGACCTGGTCGCTGGCCGCTCGCTCACCTACGGTCAGAGCATCACCGACGCCTGCATCGACTGGGACAGCACGCTCAACGTCCTGCACGCCCTGTCCGAAGGCGTGGCCGAGCGCCGCGTGGCGAACACCGACTGAGCGAGATCGCCGGGAATCAGGTTTGCAAGCGACCCTTCGCATGCGCTAAGGTCGCTTGAACCTCCCAGCAGGAACAACGATGAACCCTTCAGCGGATCCCTCCACCGCGTCGACGGCCACCGCGCAATCGGAAGCGCCGGCGCGCTCGACCCCCCACGAGCGTCTCATCGGCCTGGGCCTGCGCCCCATCGGGCACGCCAGCCAGTTCGCCCCCGACATTCAGGCCCTGATGTCCAAGAACCCGCTCTTTGCCGGGCTCGACGACAAGGAAACCCTGATGCTGTGCGGCTTCATGTACGTCTATGAAACCCCGGGCGGCGTCACCCTGATTTCCGAGGGCGAACCGGGCGATTTCATGCTGCTGCTGATGCAGGGTACGGCCGATGTGGTGCGGCGCAATCGTCACAACCATCGCGCGCGCATCGCGGTGGCCAGCCCGGGTCACGCGCTGGGCGAGATGTCGATGTTCGACGGCGAGCCGCGCTTTGCGTCCTGCGTGTCGCTCGAGCCCTGCCGGGTGGCCGTGCTCACTCGCGACGCACTGCTGCTGGCCCTGCACGACGAACCGCGCCTGGGCAACAAGCTGCTCTTCAAGCTGGTGCAACTGCTGTCGGACCGCCTGCGCCAGACCACCTCCAAGCTGGTCACCTTCCTCGAGGGCGGCTACCAGACCTGACAGCGAAAGCGGGGGAGGGGCCTCGGCCCGATGCGCAGCGTCACCCCTCGCTGCACCCCGCTGCCTCAGCCCTTCGCGCGTCCCTTCTCCCACAGCACATCCGTGCCCCCGGCATAGCGATTCAGCACGCGGGCCAGCACGAACATCAGGTCGGACAGCCGGTTCACGTACTGCCGGCAACAGGGCCGCACCGCCTCGACATGGCCGAGCGCCACGATGCTGCGCTCAGCGCGTCGGCACACGGTGCGCGCCACATGCGCGACCGCGGCAGCGCGTGATCCGCCGGGCAGGATGAATTCCTGCAACCGAGGCAGAGTCGCGTTGTGCTGGGCCAGCAGCGCATCCAGGCGCGCCACCTGGGCATCGGCCATGTTCTCGAAGCCCGGAATGCACAGCTCGCCACCCAGATCGAAGAGGTCGTGCTGGATGTCGAGCAGCGCCTCGCGGATGTCGGTGGGCAAGGGCTCGGTGAGCAGCACGCCAATGGTCGAATTCAGTTCATCCACATCGCCCATGGCCGCCACGCGCAGGCTGTCCTTGCCGGTGCGGCTGCCATCGCCCAGGCCGGTGCTGCCGTCGTCGCCGGTGCGGGTCGCAATCTGCGTCAGTCGATTTCCCATGATGGTTTCTCCTCAATCAGCGCGCCGCGCGCAGGGCGAGCGCACGGTCAACGAACATCAATCGGTCCTGGCCCCAGAAGCGTTCGCCGTCCAGCACCAGCGTCGGCGCACCGAACACGCCCAGATCGACCGCGTCCTGGGTGTTGCGCTGGTACTCGGCCTGCACTGCGTCTGAGCGCTCCATGGCCTGCAGGGCTGCGCCGGGGTAGCCGTTCTCGTCGGCAATCGCGATGCGGGTGGCGGCATCGGCGGTGTCGCGTTCCTCGGCCCACAGGGCGCGCAGCAGGGCATGCGACAAGGCAAAGGCGTCCAGCCCCTGCAGCTGCGCGGCAATCACCATCCAGCCTGGCTGCTTGTTCCATTCAGGCGGCTGCCCATCCTGGCGGTAATGACGCGGCACCAGATTGAGCGGCATGCCCAGGTACTTGCTCCAGCGGTCCAGTTCCAGCGCGTGGTAGCTGCGGCGCGCTTCGGGGCGCGTGCGAAGGGGCACGCCGCCCGTGAGGGGGGCGACCTGCTGGAAGTCGTAGGGCCGCAGCACCAGACGCGCGCGATGGCGACGCACGATGTCCTGCAATTGCGGCCCGCCCAGATAGGCCCAGGGCGAGGACAGGCTGTAGAAGCAATCGAGAACAGGTGCGGTCATGAGGATCAGGCGTCGCGAAGAGAGCTGAAGACGGGGCAGAATGTCGGAATTATGGCTGCCTCCGCTTCCGATCGGCGCAATGCGCCTGCTTCCCGGGCGTCTTTCGCGCCGGGCCTTCCACCCGACGCCCCCGATTACGGCTGGCTCGCGTCCGGCCCCGGGGCACAGGCCCTGCGCGCGGCGCGCACCGAATACCCCGAGGCGCTGCGCGCGCTCGAGGCGC
>JBILSK010000318.1:0-3760 GCA_044372165.1 Burkholderiaceae bacterium
CAAAGGCTCGCGGCCCTGACTGAGCCGCTGCAGTGACCGTCAGGTCAGCCATGGCCGAGATGTTCATGTGCGTGGTCGCAGCCGCCGCGCCCAGCAGGTAGGCCGGGTGTGCGCTGTGATCCGCAGCGCGATCGGCTCGGGTCATGACGATCGCCGCAGCGCCATCGGTGACCAGGCAACAATCCCGAACCGTCAGCGGATCACACACCATGCGCGCCTTGAGCACATCGTCGATGCTCAAGTCCTCGCGCATGAAGGCATCCGGATTCTTTTGCGCCCATTTGCGCGCGGAGACTGCCACTTCAGCCAGTTGCTCGCGCGTGGTGCCGAATTCATGCATGTGGCGCGAGGTCGCCAGGGCGTAGGCCGACACCGGCATCACCGGCTTGTACAGGGACTCGAAATACGGAATCTTCTGGGCACTGACCAGCTTGCCCGCGCCACTGCGCTGGTTGCTGCCGTAGGCGATGAGCGCCACGTTGCACTGCCCGCTTGCCAGCGCATTGGCCGCCCAGAACATGTGGGTCAGAAAGGCCGAGCCTCCGGTCCGATTGTTGTCCGTGATCTTCGGCTGGATGCCGAGGTATTCGGCCAGCGACAGGCCCGAGATGAAATCCTGAGGCAGGCAGACGAACAGCGCGTCGACGTCGGCCGGCGTCAACCGTGCCTGGGCCAGGGCTCGCACGCTGGCATTCACCGCCAGGTCGATCGAGTCGTAGCCGGGTGCTTCGCCGATGCCCCAGGTCGCAGCACCGACAACGGCCGTCTGGCCGCGAGGAAAACCATCGTTCATGCCTGTGCACTCCCCAGCGGATCGAAGACAAGAATCGAGGTCTCCCCCTCGGTCGCAATGCGTGCCTTGACCTTCATGCCGATTCGAACGGCCTCGGGCGCCAGACCCTCGACCCGACTCATCATGCGAGGGCCCTCGGCCAGGTCGATCAGCGCGATGTTGTAGGAGGCGGCAGGCGGTCGCTGGCGCACCACGGTGGTCGCGTAGACCGTGCCCTCGCCCGAGGCAGGCACCCACTCGAGATCGGTCGCGCCCGTGCCCGGCTCGGCGACTCGCGGATAGAACACATGGCGGCCGCTCGAGCGGCTGCGCTGGATCATGAAGCGTCCTTGGGCCAGGAACTGCAGGTACTCCTGCTCGGGGCGCGGCGGGCGGTCCGCCGCGGGCTGGATTGAAGCGTTCGATTCGGACATCACAGTCCTCCATGACAAGGTAGTTGGTCGCCGACGGCGCGGCGCGCGTGCAAGTCGATCAACCCGGCAGCTCAAGGATCGCCTTGGCCAGGATGTTGCGCTGGATCTCGTTGGAGCCCCCGTAGATCGTGGCCGGCCGAGAGAGGAAATACTGACCGGCCACGTGGACCGAGGTGCCATCGGGCAGCGGGACCGGTTCATCGAGCGTGCCCGCCTCCCCCTGGATCTCGAGCAGCATGTCCGTGACCCGCTGCATGGTCTCGGTGACCCACACCTTCAGCAGCGACACCTCGGCCCCCAGTTCGTCGCCACGGCGCAGCACCTCGGCCATGCGCAGGAAGGCCGCGCCCAGATCATCGACATCGAGGCGCAGTTCATCGAAGCGGGCTCGCAGCACCGGTTCATCGAAGCGGCCTTGCGACAGCAGCAGGCCCCGCAGCAGCTGCAACGGGTAGTTGGCCAGCCGCGGACTGCCGATCGAGATGCGCTCCGAGCCGAGCAGCGACTTGGCCATCGCCCAGCCGCGATTCAGTTCCCCGACCAATCGGTCCCGGGGGACCCGCACGTTGTCGAAGAAGACCTCGCAGAACTCGGACTCTCCGGTCAGGTTGCGAATGCGCCGCACGGTGATGCCGGGCGAGTCCATGTCGACCAGCAGAAAGCTGATCCCGTCCTGCTTCCTGGCCTGCGCATCGGTGCGCACCAGCAAGAAGAGCATGCCGGCCTCGTGCGCAAACGAGGTCCAGATCTTCTGGCCGTTGACCACGAAATGCTCGCCGTCCAGTTCGGCCCGCGTGCGCAGACCGGCGAGGTCGGAGCCTGCGCCGGGCTCGGAATAGCCCTGACACCATCTCACTTCACCACGGACGATGGGTGGCAGGAAACGCGCCTTCTGTGCCGGCGTGCCGTAACGGATGAGCAGCGGGCCCAGCATGGTCACGCCCATGTTCGGCGTGATCGAGATGCCATGGCGATCGAACTCCTCGTTGAGCACGATCTGCTCCCAGGTGGACATGCCCAGTCCGCCATGTTCGCGTGGCCAACCCGGCGCCATCCAGCCCTTGTCGGCCAGGGCCTGCTGCCAGCGCTGCGTCGACTTCAGGCTCATGCGGGTGGCCGGAAAGCGCCACTCGGGTGGGAAGTGTTGCGCCAGAAAGGCACGGATCTCGACCCGCAACGGGTCAGTCTCGGCCGACTCGCCGGCGGCCCCGGCCTCGTGCAGACCGCTGTAGCGGGCGCGGTGCTGGGCGGGCCCGCCCAGCCAGCTCGACAGCACCATCGCGCGCTTGAGAAACAAGCCAATGTTGGCGTCGTCGGTGTAGCCGATCCCGCCGTGCAACTGGATGCAGCCCTTGGTCAGCTTGAGCGCGGCATCCGAGGTTCGCGCCTTGGCCTGACTGGCGGCCAGCGCTCGCGCGTTTGCATCGTCGGACGCATCGAAGCGGCGCGCACAGTGCCTGAGCACCGCGCGCGACACCTCCAGCAGGTTCAGCAGGTCGGTTGCGCGATGCTGCAAGGCCTGGAAGCTGCCAATGGGTCGACCGAACTGCTCGCGCACCTTGAGATAGCCGACTGTGAGCTCGAAGGCACGGGACATCAGACCGACCAGTTCGGCGCTCGCCGCCAGCCGACCCTCGTCCAGTGCGCGGGCCAGCACGGTGTGCGCCTGCGGGCCCTGCACCACGATCGCCTGCGGCCCGAGCGCCACGCCATCGAGCCGGAGATCGCTCCAGGTACCACCATCGACCCGCGGGTGAGTCGAGACCTGCAGGCCCGGGGCATCGCGCGGCACCAGATACAGGCCACCGCCCTGCGGACCATCGGACCACACCACGAAGGCATCAGCGCTCTCGCCATGCGGCACGAAGCGCTTGGTGCCTCGGAGCATCACGCCGGCCTCGCCCTCGAGCGGCTCGGCCCAGGTCGATGGACGGTCCTCGGCGCCTGCCCCGGCGGCCTCCTGCCAAGCCAATGCAGGCAACCACTCACCCGCAATCAGCCTGGGCAGCCAGACTTCCTTCAAATCCTCGTTCGTGCCGCCCAGCAGCACCCCGGCAGCCAGCACCGCCACGGCAGTGAGCGGCTCCGGCGCGAGGGATCGACCGAATTGTTCGAGCAGCAGGGCCTGCTGCTCGTGGGTGAGTCCCATGCCGCCAAAGCGCTCAGGCAACCGGCATCCGAGCCAGCCCATCTGCGCCAGTTCCCGCCAGGCGGATGCATCGTGGCTGGGCCGCGCACCGCGCAAGGCGCGCACACGCTTCAGTTCAGGATCGCGGGCGCAGTAGTCGGCGGCGGCGTCCCGGATCATTCGATCGTCATCGCCGAGCGCATCGAGTCGGGCAGTCAGGTCGAGCATGCTTCAGTCTCCTGTCAACTTCGACTTCATGTGCGTCTCCCTGTTGCGCGCGTCCTGGCGACGACTCATGTGTCGCGTCGTCCGGTCATGCGTCGTGATGATGGCAGGCGACTCTATCGACGCACTGTGCAGGCGTCAACGAATCACCGGTCATCCGGCGCCGGACTGGCACGGCGTACCTGGCACCGGAGGCCGCAG
>JBILSK010000319.1:0-3758 GCA_044372165.1 Burkholderiaceae bacterium
GCTGCTGGCGCACTACGAATTGCGCCGCATCGACCCGCGCACCAAGACGCTGATCTTCTCCGACAGCCTGAATGTGCCGCTGGCCATTTCGCTGTATCGCCGGTTTGCACCGCGCGCCCGCCTGGCGTTCGGCATCGGCACCAACCTCACCAACGACCTCGGTTTCACGCCGCTGCAGATCGTGATCAAGATGGTTCGCTGCAATGGGCAACCGGTGGCCAAGTTGTCAGACTCGCCTGAAAAGACCATGTGTGACGATCCAGCCTATCTCACCTACCTGCGCCAGGTATTCGGAGCTTCCGCACCATGACGACGACATCAGGGCCCACGGCAGCCACGCCCCGAACCGACGCGGGCCCCGATGCCCTGCTCGACACCGCCGCGGCCCGGGGTCGCATCCTGGGTCGCATCCGCAGCGCTCAGGGTCGCAGCGGTGCGCCCGATCGTGCCGAGCGCCAGGCGATCACCGACTGGATCGCCAAGCGTTCCGTGGGCCCGCAGCCGACGGTCGGTGTCGATCGCGTCGCGCACTTCGAGGCGCAGGCGGCTCGCATGTCCAGCACCACCGAGCGGGTGGGCTCGATGACCGAGGTGCCGCACGCGGTGGCACGTTACCTCGCGGCCCACGACCTGCCCAAGCAGGCGGTGTGCTGGAACACGCTGGGTGCGCTGCACTGGGCGCAGGCGGGCCTGTCGGTGCAGGCTCGGCGTCCGAACGGCGATGACCTGGTCGGCATCAGCGGCGTCTTCGTGGCGGTGGCCGAGACCGGCACCCTGATGATGCTCTCCGGGCCCGATACCCCCGCCTCCATGCACCTGCTGCCGGAGACCCACATCGCGATCGTGCCGATCGACCGGGTGGTGGCGCACTACGAGGACGGCTTCGCGCTGGCACGCGATGAACGCGGCCAACTGCCGCGTGCCACCAACATGGTGTCGGGGCCCTCACGCACCGGCGATATCGAGCAGACCATCGTGCTCGGTGCTCATGGTCCGTATCGCGTGCATGTCGTGCTGGTCGGCCAGGAGGCGGCACGATGAAACCGAGACTGCTGATCACCCGGCGGGTGTTCCCCGAAGTCCTGCAGGCCTTGTCGCAGGACTGGGAGCTCGAGGTCAACGAGGCCGATGAGGTCTGGTCTGTCGAGGAGACCCGGCGGCGTGCCGCGCGCTGCGACGGCTTGTTCGTGGTGGCCAGCGATCGCGTCGACGCAGAGCTGATCGCCGCCTGCCCGAACTTGAAGATCGTGGCCACCGGTTCGGTCGGCTTCAATCATGTCGATGTGGCCGCCTGCTCGGCGCGTGGCATCGCAGTGACCAACACGCCCGATGTGCTGACCGAGGCCACCGCCGACATGGCCTGGGCCCTGTTGATGGCAGCGGCCCGCCGGGTCTGCGAATCCGAGCGCTGGCTGCGCAGCGGACAGTGGGGACGCTGGGCCTGGGACCAGTTCCTGGGAGCCGATGTGCACGGCAGCACGCTGGGCATCGTCGGCATGGGACGCATCGGTTCGGCGATTGCCCGGCGCGCGCGCGGCTTCTCGATGAACGTGCTGTACTGCAATCGCTCGCCGGCAGCCAATGAGGCCGAACTGGGGGCCACGCGGGTCGAATTCGAGGCCCTGCTGGCCCGCTCCGATCATGTCATCCTGGTGCTGCCCTATTCGGTGCAGACCCATCACCTGATCGGCGAGCGTGAATTGCGCCTGATGAAGCCTTCGGCCACGCTGGTCAACATCGCGCGCGGCGGCATCGTTGACGATGCCGCGCTGGCCGCGGCGCTGCGCGAAGGCCGTATTGCCGCAGCTGGCCTGGATGTCTACGAGAACGAGCCTGCGGTGCTGCCCGAATTGCTCGAGGTGCCCAATGTGGCGCTCGCGCCGCATCTGGGCAGTGCGACTCGGTCGTCGCGGCTGGGCATGGCCATGCTCGCGGCCCGCAACCTGATCGCGTACGCGCGCAGCGAGCCTCTGCCGACCTGCCTGAACGCGGCCGCGATCGGGCCTGCGGCACAGCCCTGATCGGGGCGCGCCGTCCGCTGCTGCGGACGGCCGGACAGACGCCTGCGCCGAGCGAACCGGCGCAGGGCTGCCATGCGTTCAGCGATTGAGGCCGTGCAAGGGCACGCCCGCGCGCGGCCACTCCATGGTCACCAGCTTGCCGCTCGAAGACAGGGTGATGTAGGCCGTCTTCAGGTCCGGGCCGCCGAAGCAGATGTTGGTGGTGTAGAGGTCGGGCATCGGCACGAAGTCGACCACGCCGCCCTGGCCGGACACCACCGTGATGCCCCCTTCGAACAGGGAGGCCACGCAGACGTTGTCGCCGGAATCGACCGCCAGCGAGTCGAACAGCCGGAAGGTCGACATCGCGGCCAGCAGGGTGCCGCCATTGACCGCCGGCCAGGGCTTTTTCTTCAGCACGCCGGGCGACTCGATGTCATAGGACCAGACCCGTCCGGTCTGGGTTTCCGCGACATACAGGCGTTGGCCGTCGGGCGACAGGCCGATCCCGTTGGGAGTCATCATCGGGAAGGATGCTTCGACGATGCTTGAACCGTCGGCTTTCGCGTAGTAGATGCCGCCGCGATCGAGTTCACGGTCCCGGGTCTTGCCCAGATCGGTGAACCAGAAGCCGCCGTGTGCATCGAACACCAGGTCGTTGGGGCCGCGCAGCGGGCCGTTCGGGCCGTGGGTGTAGAGGGTCTCGACCTGCCCGGTGGCCAGATCCACGCGCTCGATGCGCCCACCCGAATAGTTCGCCGGTTGATGGCCGGGGCGCAGCCCGCCCGAGCGGATCTCATGCCATTCGAAGCCGCCGTTGTTGGTCAGGTAGACCTTGCCATCGGGTCCCATGGCCGCGCCATTGGGGCCGCCGCCCGGCGTGGCCACGACCTCGACACGCCCATCGGGCGTCACACGCGACAGGGTGCCGCGCTCGATTTCGACCAGCAGCACGCTGCCATCGGGCAGGGCCACGGGACCTTCGGGAAAGCGCAGGCCACTGGCCATTTCACGGATTTTCGTCATGGTGATGCAAGCCTTGGTGTCTGAGTGGGTGGGGTCAGGCGATGCGGCGCTGCTGGTTCGCCCAGTAGGGTTCGCGCAGCACGCGCTTGAGGATCTTGCCGCTGGGGTTGCGCGGAATGGTGTCCACGAAGTCGATCGACTTCGGGCATTTGTAGTGCGCGATGCGCTCGCGCATGAACGCGATGATCTCGCCGGCCGGCGCCGTGGCACCCGGCTTGAGCACGACGATGGCCTTCACCGCCTCGCCCCATTTCTCGTCCGGCACGCCGATGATCGCGCCATCGGCCACCGCCGGATGCAGCATCAGCGCATTTTCCACCTCGGCGGGATAGATGTTCTCGGCACCTGAGACGATCATGTCCTTGATGCGGTCGTGCAGGAAGAGGTAGCCGTCCCGCCAGTAGCCCGCATCGCCCGAGCGGAACCAGGGCTCCTCGCCGGGTGCGCCCGGCAGCAGCGCATCGCGGGTCGCCTCGGGCTTGCGCCAGTAGCAGGTCATGTTCTTGGGCGATCGGATGATCAGTTCGCCGACCTCTTTCTCGTCGCAGTCCTCGGTGGTGCCCGGTCGCACGACCCTTACCTCGACGCCCGCCATGGGCACGCCTGCCGAGCGCAGCAGCGCGGCCTTGGGACCTTCGGTCGCATGGTCCTGCGCGCGCAGGGCGGTCACCGCACCGGCGGTCTCGGTCAGGCCGTAGACCTGCAGGAAGCCGCAGCCGAAGACGCGCATCG
>JBILSK010000320.1:0-3729 GCA_044372165.1 Burkholderiaceae bacterium
GATGGCCTTTCATGTACATGCACTGCAGGTAGACCTGGTCGTAGCTGTACTGGTCGCCCGGGGTGGCCGGCATACCCGGGGGGGCACCGCCTGTCGAGGCCGCACCTCGGCAGGCACCATCATCGAGACGGAATTGTTCGGGACTGCGCCCGGTGCCCGGCAAGGCCGACCAGCTCGGACCGGTCGGCATCGCGACACAGCCCGCCAGCACCCCGAACAGGCCGAGTACCGCAGCCCCGCGGGCGAGCCGCCCGGGAACCGCCCGGGAGCCGCCCGACCAGGCCGACATCGAGGGAATCCGGACCGCCGCGCGGCGGGGCAGAAGACGGCCGGCAGCTTGAGGGTACGCGTTCATGTCAGTTCTCCGGGCTCGGGGCCACCGGTTGCCAGCCGCCCGGACACTGTCCGACCTGCGGGAACCAGCCCTCGGGTTCTTCGCACCAGTACCAGTAACCCGGCGCCGGCGGCTGCTCGGGATCGGGCCCGCGCTCGACGTAAGCGACCACCGGCGGTACGCCCGCCGGTACCGACTGCCCCATGACCTGCACCGGCACCGAGACCACCAGGCCCAGGGGATAGCCCGGCACCCCCCAGACCGACCCGCCCCAGCCATAGCCATAACCGCCGTACCCATACCCATAGCCGGGATTGACCGGGTAAGCCGGATAGCCGGGGTAGGCCGCGTAGGGATAGACCGGCCGCGCCCACCAGGGAGGCACCACCGTGACGCCCACGCGCGGAGGCGGATAGCGCACCACCGGGGGCACAGGGCGATATCCCCAGGGGTCGGGGCGCACCGGCGGCGGCGGCATGCCAGGCCTCACCCAGGCCGGCGGCGGCGCGGGAGGCACGCTCTGGTAGCCGGACGGATAGGCCGGCGTGGACGGATACCCCGGATAGACCGGTCGTCCCGGCAGCGGCCCGCCTGAGGCGCCCGGAGGCGGTGGCGGCGGACGATACGGCGCGGCCCCGGCTGGCGGCGGCGGGGGGCGCCAAGGCGTCGCGCCCGGTGCTGCAGGCGGCGGCGGTGCGCCACCGTGACGGCTGGACGCGTCGGGGGGTGCACTGCCCGGCCCAGGCCGGCTCGGCTTGCCAGGCGCGGGGGGACGGCCCGATGACCCCGACGACCCCGAGGGTGCTGGGGGATCGGACGGTTGCGCGGCCACCGGCAGGACCGGGGCAGCAGCCAGCAGCAGGACGCTGAAGGCCAGAACAAGAGGTGATTTCATGGTCGTTCGAGCCATCCTTGATTCAGGCCGACGGGATGAATTCAGGTCAACGCGCGCCAGCCACCCGAGGACGACAGCTGTCGCACACCGTTACATGCGGCTCACAACAGCGAGGATGTTTCGCCTGCGCGATACAGGCGCGCGTACAGGCCATCCTGGGCGAGCAGCTCATCATGACGACCGCTTTCCACGATGCGCCCCTCCGTCATCACCAGGATGCGATCAGCCCGGATCACGGTGGACAGGCGATGCGCGATGACCAGGGTAGTCCGTTCGCGCATCAGCGACTCGAGTGCCGCCTGCACCCAGCGCTCCGATTCATTGTCGAGCGCCGAGGTGGCCTCGTCCAGGATCAGCACGGGCGCGTCCTTGAGCACTGCCCGCGCAATCGACAGGCGCTGACGCTGCCCACCCGACAGCCGGATCCCGTTGTCACCGATCACCGTGTCCAGCCCATCCGGCAGCGTGGCCACGAACTCATGCAGGTAGGCCGCACGGATCGCCGCCTGGATGCGCTCCCTGGAGGCATGACGCTGGTCGCCGTAGGCCACGTTGGCCGCCAGCGTGTCGTTGAACAGCATCACCTGCTGACTGACCCAGGCGATCTGTCCGCGCAGGCTGGCCAGGGTCAGGGCGTCGATGGGCTGCTCATCGAGCAGGATGCGGCCCGCCGTGGGCGACTGAAAGCGCGGAATCAGGTTGGCCAGGGTGGTCTTGCCACCGCCCGAGGGCCCGACCAGTGCCACGGTCTCGCCTGGCGCAATGTGCAGATCGATGTCCTGCAGCGCATCGCGTTCGGCGCCGGGATAGCGAAAGCTCACCTGCTCGAAGCGCAGCGCACCGCGGCACTGGCTGAGGGTGAGCCGGCCCGGATCGGGTTCGATCGGTTCATCGACGAAGGCAAAGACCACTTCGGCGGCGGCCAGGGCACGCTGCAGATCGGCATTCACATTGGCCAGGTGCTTGAGGGGCGCCAGCAGCATCAGCATCGCCGTGATGAAGGAGACGAAGCCGCCGACACTGGTCTGGTCGGCACGCGACTGCGCCAGCG
The DNA here is from genome assembly GCA_044372165.1 of Burkholderiaceae bacterium. GTDB lineage: Bacteria > Pseudomonadota > Gammaproteobacteria > Burkholderiales > Burkholderiaceae_E > UBA4615. The sequence continues at coordinate 2,281 of JBILSK010000320.1, forward strand.
CGATCGCGATCACGGTGGCCACCGCAATCGCCGAGGCCACCTGGGTCATGGGCACCACGGTGGCGCTGGCCACGGTCATGCGCCGCGCGAAATGCCGCAGCTGTTCGTTGGCCGAGGCAAAGCGCGACCGCTCCCAGTCCTGCCCCCCATAGACCTTGATCACCGGATTGCAGCGGATCGCTTCCTCGATGACCCCGGTCATCTCGCCGGTGTGGCGCATCTGTTCGGTGGACAGCCGACGCATGCGTCGGGAAAAGGCGCGCACGATGACCGCCACGATGGGGATCAGCACGGCAGCAATCAGCGTCAGGCGCCAGTTGAGGTAGAGCAGCCAGCCCAACAGGCCGACGATGACCACACTGTCGCGCACCAGCACGACCATCACACCGGTCAGGGTGGAGGTGACGTTATTGACGTCGGCCACCATGCGCGAGATGAGCTGTCCCGCCGATTCACGTGCAAACACCTCGGTGGGCATGGCAATGAGCCGGGCGAACATGTCGCGACGCAGATCCGTGAGCACCCTCTGGCTTACCCAGGACATTGCGTAGCTGGTGGTGAAGGTGAACACCCCGCGCGCCACGAACAGCAGCACCACGGCCAGCGGCAAGGCCCAGAGCATCCAGTCGGCACCCTGCTTGCCGAAGCCGTCATCGAGCAGCACCTTGAACAGAGCCGGCAGCGCCGGTTCGGTGGCCGCGGTCAGCACCATGCCCACCACGCCCACGGCCAGCACGGCCCGGTGCGGCGCAATGAGGCGAATCAAGCGGGACCGCAAGGCCTGATCGGACGAGGCCTGGGGTGGCTCAGCCATAACGCAGCTCGACACCCTCGGGCGTCAACCACTCGCGCAGCTGCGCGAGCAGTGCGTCGTCAGGACGGATCCGCCAGGCATCGCCGAGTCTCACCGCACAACGCGCCGCGGCATTCCGGTAATGGATCTCGATGGGACAGCCCGGTGCCCGCGGCAGGTCGTCATCGTCGGCGCTGAACACATCGCCTGGCGCCTGCGTGGCCGGACGAGCGAGATAGGGTTGCAGCAGCGTGCGCAGACGCTGTCCGTCCGAGCCCCCGTTCATGCGCAGCAGCAGAGCGCGCACATGTTCCTGACGGGCTCGCGACAGGTCCAGCACCCGTTCGGCAGTGATGCGCCAGCCCCCGCTGAAGTCGTCGCGCGACACCTTGCCGTGCAGGATGAGCAGTTCGTCTTCGCGCAACAGGCTGCGACTCTGCTCGTAGAGTTCGTTGAAGATGACCACCTCGACGGCAGCGGTACCGTCGTCCAGACCCAGGCGAATCATCTTCCCGCGCCGGGTCATGGCGGTGGTGAGCGTGGTCACGATGCCGGCAATGCTGATCGGCACGGCACCGTGGGCCGATTCGGCCAGGCGCGGCACATCGACCAGCTTCGTCTTCACGAAGCGACGCACTTCGGCCTCGTAGCCACGA
>JBILSK010000321.1:0-3723 GCA_044372165.1 Burkholderiaceae bacterium
GACTGTTTTCCAACCTGGGCCTGCTCAACACCTGGCCTGCGTGGCTCGCGGTCAGTCTGCCCAGCCTGGTGGCCCTGGTGGTGGCGTTGTTCATGCTCGCGCGAGTCGGGCAGATGCGATGAAAACGATGCGCGAAGGCATGATCCTGTTCGGACACGGTGCGCGTGACCCGCGCTGGGCCGACACCATCGAGGCGCTGGCGCAGCGCTGTCGCGAGCTGGCACCGGATGTGCCGGTCGCGTGCGCATTTCTCGAATTCATGACGCCCGACCTGGCCGGTGCGGTGAAGGGGCTGGTGCAGCAGGGCGTGCAACGCATTCTGGTTGCCCCGATGTTCCTCGCGTCGGGCGGGCACGTGTTGCGGGATCTGCCCGATCGACTGGAGTCGATCGCCCACGTTTACCCCGGCCTGACGATTCAGGTGGGTGCGGCGTTGGGGGGGCTGCCGGAGGTGATAGACGCCATGGCGCATGCCAGCGTTCGTGCACTGTCTGACACCCGATCGATCGCGTCTGCAGGCGGCGAAGACGATGCGAGAAATAACACTGGACGTAACCAGTAAGCATTAGTTACGATCTGTTGCATGCACGCAGATACGGCGCTCAGCGCGGTGTCTGTTGCAGTTACGAGGAGGAGGAGAGGCAGCTCTGCTGCCATTTCAGGGCGCACGGAAACGGGCGCCTTTTTCTTTTGTGGCGGGCGCACACGCAGGGCGCGTCGTCGACCGGTGCCAGCGGCCGCTCGTCGGGGCGGCGTTTGAACGAGCCTCCGGGATCGGCTATAGTTTCAGGCTTGATGGGCCGATAGCTCAGCTGGGAGAGCGCCGCGTTCGCAATGCGGAGGTCGGGAGTTCGATCCTCCTTCGGTCCACCACCCATTGACGCCCAACCGTTCTCGGTTGGGCGTTTTCACTTCCAGACCCCACACGGTACGCGGGGTTCACGCGCATTCTGCGTGTGCCAGGGGGTGGTCAGAACCGGAGCCCGTGGTGGCTGGTTCAACCCTTTTCTGCCCTCTGTTCTCTGGAAATCTCAGCCAACTTTTTCGCCGCAGCACACGCACATCGCCTTGCGCGACAACGACTTCTGCTTGTGTCGGCTTTCGGGGTTCGCCGACCGGCTTGGACGAGCAAACCATCAGGGCGAAGCGCGCTGAATGGCCTCGCCCGCCAGTAACCGCGTTACGCTGTGGCCGCGGCTTCGGCTGCTGCGCGATCCGCGAGCGTTGGGAATACCTTGGAATATCCACCGAGCGCAAAGACCTCTGCGGCAAACTCTTGCAGGCCGAAGACCAGGAAGCGGATGCCGACCGCCTGCGCAGTACGCGCACCGATCAGGAAGCAGCGCAGGCCCATGCTGGAGACGTAATCGAGACCGGTGCAATCGACGACAAGGGCACGTCCATTGGCCTCCATCACTGCCAATTCGAGGGATCGCTGGAATTCGCCGGAGGTGGCGAATTCGAGGCGTCCCGCCACCGAGATCACGAGCATCGTTTCGCTGCTTTCAGTGCTGAGTTCCACGGAACATGGCTCCTTTGGTTGGCGAGTTTCAGACTGATCCACGGTCGGAACGTTTTGGTGCCTGTGCGATGGTCATCAAGCGTAACTGCGGAAGTGCAACAGATCCGGCGTGAGCTCGGCCACCATCGCACAGCCCGCCAATTTCATGGTGAGAGAGAGTTCGTCGTCCAGGCGCTGCAGGACACGTGCCACCCCCGCTTCACCGGCGGCCGTCAATCCCCACAGCGGCGCTCGACCGACCAGCACGGCATCGGCACCGAGCGCGATGGCCTTGAAGACATCAGAACCAGTGCGGATGCCGCCATCTGCCAAAAGCCGGATGTCGTATCCGGCTTTCTCGAGGGCGAGCCGCACCGGCATCACCATTTCAATGGCTGAAACCTCATCGTCCAGGCGCCGCCCACCGTGGTTCGACAGGATCAATGTCTGGAAACCGAGCGACGCAGCCAGAACAGCATCCGACGGCGACAGGATGCCCTTCAAGCAGATTGGCAGTCTCGTGCGTGCCTGCAATGCAACCAGATCCGAGAACTTTAGCGACGGATCCTTCATCGATTCGAAGCGTACAAGCGGCGGCACCCGTGTATCCGCCAGCGCGGGTAAATGAACCAGTTCGAGCGCTTGACTGAAGCGTAACCACTCGCGCGGATCGATATCGAGCCGGCCCGATGCAGGCGAGTCCACCGTCACCACCAGACCGTTGTACCCGGCCGCCTCCGCTCGCTGCACCAGCGCATTGGTGAGGCCGCGGTCCTTCAGCATGTAAAGCTGGAAGAGCGCGAGGCCTTTGCCTGACTCGAACGGCCGCACCACGTGCTCAAGCGGCGTGGTCGATAGCATGGACAGAACCATTCCGGCATTGCGCCGTTCCGCTGCACGAGCGACAGCCGTTTCACCGTCCGTATGCAGTAGTCGGTGCATAGCCGTGGGTGCTATCAGAATCGGCGAGGATAGTTCACGACCAAACAGTGTGGTCTCCAGGCTGATATTCGATACGTCACGCAAGCGCCGCGGGCAGATGGCGATCGACTGCAGCACATCAAGGTTGCGGCGAAGTGCGCGGCCCGACTCGGATCCATTCGAAAAATAGGCGAATATCGCGGGCGCCAGCCGCTCTTTGGCATGCTGTTCCAGCGCCAGCGGATCGCCACCGAAATCATCAGGTCGGGTGATCGTGTCGGCAGCAGCCGCTTCGGCTCGCGCATGAATCGCCCGGTTTGCCGGTAACCGACTCGCATTCGCGACATCGGCTCCGGCCTCCACGATGGCGTTAGGGCCGATGTTGACGTGGCTCCCGATTCGGGTTGCGCGAAACATCAGCGTGTGGTGTTCGACGGAGTGGGCGAACACCATGGCATTCGGTTGGAGCACCGTGGCTTCACCAATCGACTTCAAGTCAAACTCGCAGCCCAAGGAAGAGCCCATGATGCAGACGTCACGCCCGATCCTGGCGCCCAGCAGCCGCCAGAGCGCCGCGAGGTAAACCGTTCCGCGCATGCTGACCAGGATCGCGCGTTCGGCATCCATGATCAGCGCCTCCAGGAAGACCCAGCGCGAGTACATGCCGCCCATGAGCGGGTGATTGCCCGCCTCGGTGCGCCCAATGACTGCCCATTTGAATCCGACCAGCGCGACGATCCGCACCAGCCTTCGTACGAGCAGCGCTACTGGCAGCGCCCAGACGGCGGTCCAGATGCTGGGAAACACCCGCGCCTCCAGCACTGCCGCAAACGCAACACACCCGAGGATCGATATGAGTGTTGATGCCAACAGCTGTGATGGCGCCAGCAGGAGTTTCGCGGCAAAGCGCTCCAGAGCGGGCAGTCCAGGTGCTTGAAAGCGGCTGCGACCCACCACCCTGACCGGTGCGCCGACGGCAACACTACCCTCTGGCAACATGGTCCCGGTCGACAAGGCACTCAGATCGCCGAGCAAGGAACGCTCCGAGACTTGCGCTGCACCGATCAGGATGCAGGAATTAGCCACGATCCCCTGACGATGAATCTGCGCGCTGCGGGCCGGTGACGTTTCCCTGCTGCCGTTCAGCACGGTCACGTTGCCTGCCAGGATGGCTTCATCTGCGATCCGCAGGCGACGCGGGTCTTCCACGTAGGGGCCGGCCAGCATGGTGTCAGCGCCCACTTTTGCACCCAGCAGTCTGAAATTGAAGCCGGTCAACGGACTCATCACTGTCAGCCGAA
>JBILSK010000322.1:0-3717 GCA_044372165.1 Burkholderiaceae bacterium
AATGATGCTGCTCTACGCGGTCGCCTGGCCGCCGCAGGGCCTGTTCGTGAAGAAGGAGATCGACTCGGTCGCCGACATGCGCAAGGTCAAGTGGCGCGCCTACAGCCCCTCGACCGCCAAGATCGCCGATCTGATCGGAGCGCAACCGGTGACCGTGCAGGCTGCAGAATTGTCGCAAGCGCTGGCCACCGGTGTGGTCGAGGCCTACATGTCCTCGGGCTCGACCGGCTATGACTCCAAGACCTACGAGCACATCAAGAACTTCTACGACCTGCAGGCCTGGTTGCCCAAGAACGCGGTGATCCTCAATCGCAAGGCCTTCGACGCCCTCGATAAACCCACTCAGGACGCCCTGCTGAAAACGGCAGCCGAGGCCGAAAAACGCGGCTGGAAGGTCTCTGAAGAAAAGAACGACTGGTACAAGAAGGCGCTGGCCGAGAAAGGCATGCGCACGCTCGCACCGTCGGCCAAGCTCACTCAGGACTTCCGTCAGGTCGGCAGCATCATGCTTGAAGACTGGCTGAAGAAGGCCGGCCCCGAAGGCCGGACCGTGGTAGATGCCTACCGCAAGTGATCAGACGCGCGCCTCGATGCACGGACTGATTCCCCGCGGCTGCGCCCGTCTGCTCACATGAGACGGGCGCTGGACCGACTGTACGACGCCGCCGGTGCCCTGGCGGCGTTTTTCGTTTTCGCGATCTTCGTGGTCATGCTGAGTGCAGCCGCGATGCGCGAACTGGGCTGGCGCACTGGCGGCACCGACGATCTGGTGTCCTGGATGACTGCGGCTGCAGCCTTTCTGGGCCTCGCCCACACCTTCCGTCACGGCGACTTCGTGCGGGTGGGACTGTTTCTGGACAGCATGCCGGCTGCGCGCCGGCGGGCCTTCGAGCTCTTCAGTCTGAGCATCGGCGCTCTGTTCACCGGCTATCTGCTGTGGTCGGTCGGGCTCTACGTCTGGAACGGCTGGCTGTACGACGAAATGTCCACCGGCCTGCTGGTGGTCCCGATGTGGATCCCGCAACTGTCCTTTCTGATCGGCGCACTGCTGCTGTTCATTGCGGTGGCTGACGAATGGCTGCGCGTGGCGAGCGGGGCGCGCCCCAGATATGTCGAGGCCGTGGAAGAGCGCCACGCCCGCGGCGATTTCAGCGGGGACGTCTGAGATGGAAGCTGCAGGCGTCGCCGGCATCGGCCTGTTCCTGTTGATCGTCATGCTGATGCTGCTGGCCGGCGGCGTCTGGATCGCCATGACCCTGGCCATCGTCGGCTGGATCGGCATGGTGATGTTCACCGACATGCAGTCGGCACGCTGGGGCGAGAACCTGGTGGTGGCCATGTGGGGGTCGGCGGCGTCCTGGGAACTCGCTGCCTTGCCCCTGTTCATCTGGATGGGGGAAATCCTCTTTCGAACGCGACTGTCCGAGCAGATGTTCGAGGGGCTGGCGCCCTGGCTGGGCCGGGTGCCGGGACGCCTGATGCACACCACCATCCTCGGGTGCGGCATCTTCGGCTCGGTCTCGGGCTCGTCGGCCGCTACCTGCGCCACCATCGCCAAGGTCGCCCTGCCTGAGCTCAAGCGGCGCGGCTACGACGAGAACCTGGCGCTGGGCTCACTGGCCACCGCGGGCACGCTGGGCATCCTGATCCCGCCGTCCATCACCATGGTGGTCTATGCAGTGGCCGCCGACGCCTCGATCATCCGGATCTTTCTGGCTGGCTTCATTCCGGGCGCGATCCTGATGCTGCTGTTTTCCGGCTACATCGCCTGGTGGTCGCTGCGCCATCCGGATCGTGTGCCGGCCCCCGAGCATGTGCCGGGGTTCATGGAAAAGCTGCGCCGCTCGGGCAGCCTGATTCCCTGCACGCTGCTGATTGTCTTCATCGTCTGGGTCCTGGTGGCCGGCTGGGCCACGGCCACCGAATGTGCCGCCTTCGGCGTGCTGGGTTCGCTAGCCATCGCCGCTTCGAGCCGATCGCTGACCTGGGAGAACTTTCGCGAGAGCCTGATGGGCGCCACGCGAACCTCCTGCATGATCATGTTCATCCTCGCTGGCGCCGCCTTTCTCACCAAGACGATGGCCTTCACCGGCATCCCGAGGCTGCTGGCCGAATGGGTGGCCTCGCTGGGCCTGTCGCCTTATGCGCTGATCGCTGTGCTGGCAATCGTCTATCTGGTGCTGGGCACGGCCCTGGATGGCATCTCGATGATCGTGCTGACCGCCGCTGTGGTGCTGCCGATGATCCAGAAGGCCGGCTTCGATCTGATCTGGTTCGGCATCTTCATCGTGCTGCTGGTCGAGATCGCCGAGGTCACGCCGCCCGTGGGCTTCAATCTCTTCGTGCTGCAGAACATGACCGGCAAGGACAGCAACACGATCGCGCGGGCAGCCATCCCGTTCTTCGTGATGCTGGTGGTGTGCATCGGCTTGATCACGGTGTTCCCAGAGCTGGTCACCTGGCTGCCGGACACGCTGATGGGCCAGGATCGCTGAGGACGCGCCCCTTGAGCACCGTCCGACCTCGGCCCGGTGCCCATGTCGCCGTCATCGGTGGCGGCATCGTCGGCCTGTGCACGGCCTGGCCCCTGCGACAGGCCGGCTTCGAGGTCACGGTCTTCGAGCGCCATGAGGGCGTCGCACTGGAGGCCAGCCAGGGCAATGCCGGGGTCATCGCCCCGGGCTACGTGACGCCTTGGGCTGCACCGGGCATGCCCGCCAAGATCCTGTCCTACCTGCTCAAGGCGGAATCGCCGGTGCTCTTTCGACCCACCGCCAGTCCGGCCCTGTGGCGCTGGATCGCGCGCTGGCTGGGCGAATGCACGCTGGAGCGCTATCGCCTCAACAAGTCGCGCATGCAGCGACTGGGCTTCTACAGCCGCGACCGTCTGCACGCCTTGCGCACCGAGTTGCACATCGACGATGGCCGCCGCCAGGGCTACCTGCAACTGATGCGCAGTGCCTCGGACATGAGCCTGGCCGCGCCTGCGATCGCCTTGCTGCAAGAAGGCGGCATCGAGCACCACCTGCTCGATGCCACGGCCTGTCGCGTCCTGGAGCCTGCCTTGTCTTCGGACACGCCCCTGCACGGCGGGCTCTACCTGCCGAACGATGAGTCCGCCAGCTGCCCCGATTTTGCCCGCGGCCTGGCGGCAGCCCTGGCCCGCGCAGGCGTGGCGCTCGAACTGGGTACGAGCGTGACGGCCATCGAGGCACCCGGCAACCGCGTGCGAAGCCTGAAGATCACCCGAGGCGCATCGCGCAGTGCGCCGCTCACCGTCCCGATCGACGCGGCGGTCGTGGCGGGTTCAGTCGACAGCCTGCCCTTGCTGGCCGCCCATGGGATTGACCTGCCCATCTGGCCCGTGAAGGGCTATTCGACCACCCTGCCCCTGCGGGATCCCACCTGCGGCCCGACCCGCGCACTCATGGACGAGGCCTTCAAGACCGCGATCACCCGCTTGCCCGGCGGCATCCGTCTGGCCGGAACGGCGGAATTGGGCAGCACCCGGCGGGTGCCGAACGCGCAGGCGCTGCGAACCCTGGTGAAGGTCGGTCGAGACTGGTTCCCGGAAGCGGCCGACTGGTCGCAGGCGCAGTGCTGGGTGGGTGCCCGACCGATGACCCCGGACGGGCCCGCGCTGCTCGGGCAGACTCGGGTCGAAGGCTTGTTCGTCAACATGGGCCACGGCTCGACCGGCTGGACCATGGCGGCCGG
>JBILSK010000323.1:0-3710 GCA_044372165.1 Burkholderiaceae bacterium
CATCTCGGATGTGTTCGCACGGGATCGTCTCAATGTCATCGGTGTGCATACCGTGAGCCGGGATGCCCAGGCACAGATGCGGTTCACGGTGGAGGTCCCGAATATCGCGGCCCTGAACAGGACCCTCGCGGCGGTCGAGCAGATCGACGGTGTCCTGCAGTGCCGGCGGGTGTGAGCGACCTCGTCGAGTGTCCTCGGGGCGAACTTCCTTGACACCTTCCTTCACCGCGGTCGTTCCCCTGTACAACCGCAAGGATCTGATCGGCGAGACCGTGCGGGCCTTGCAGGCACAGCACCGAGCCTTTGACCGACTGGTCGTTGTTGACGATGGCTCCACCGATGGCGGGGCCGATACGGTGGCGCAGGACCACCCGGAGGTGACCCTGATTCGGGGACCGAATCGAGGGGTGCAGCATGCGCGCAACGCGGGTGCTGCGCTGGCGACTGATGATGGTTGGGTCGTCTTTTGCGACAGCGATGACCTGCTCGAGCCGCATTTTCTGGAGTCCGTGGCACAAGCGGTGGCAGCCGACCCGTCCTTGGACGTGATCTATGTGAACTTCACCACATTCGGGCCGCATTCTCGAACCGAACAGGACAAGTTTTCGCAGGTGCCCGTCGGGTGGTGGGGCGGGTTCGATCGATCGGGCGATAGAGTCCGATTGCGCTCGCCGCAATCGATCGTGCGCGTGCTTGAATTCCAGCCCCTGTTCATGACGGGCCTCGCGGTCAGAAAGCAGTTCTTCGATCGCGTCGGCGGCTTCGATCAGTCGCTGCGAAACTGGAAGTCGGAAGACCTCGAGTTCACGATCAGGGTGCTCCTCGAAGGCGAGGTCGCCTGCTTGACCACCGTGCTGGCTCGAGTCCGCAAGCATGATGGAGGCGACTCCATCGATACGGCCCGCACCCTGCTGGGCGAAGCCGACGTGCTGGGCTTTGTGGCGGCTCGCCTATCACTCCCGAACCCGATTCGACGCCAGGTCCTCGATTCCGCCAACGCGCGGCGCTGGGATGCCCTTGACATGGCGGTGAGCGTCGACGAACCCCGGTGGGACTTGGCCGCGGGGGCCGTGGCACGGGTGAACGGGCCGCCCCCGTCGGTGCGGCATGGGGCAAAGTACCTGCTTGCCCGCTATTCGAGCAGCCGTTTCAGCATGGCCGCACTCCGTGCCTGGGTGAGCCGCGGCAGGGCGTGATTGAATCCACGGCCCAAGGGTGTGACATCGCCCTGCACCGCGCCGCGCGACCACGCTGACTTGACCGAAGGCACTTTCTCAAGTGCCTGATTTTCAACAAGACGCTGAGCCTGGCCCGGAACTCGCTAGGGAAGAACCGTCGCTGCGATGAACGCGGCGATGCGTCGGGGGGCGCATCGTGGCGAGCGTCCGGCGGCTCTAAGGCAGTCGCAAGCAGACCGCATGCCGCATGAGTCGGTGCGCGGGGCAGGGCAGGGCGCGGTCGGGGGGCCGCGCCCTCGCCAGGCCCAGCGGGTGGCGCCGATCGCCGCGTGAAGAGCGCCTTCTGGAGTGCCTTCAGCCGCCCGGCCGCGGTGTCGCCGATTTGGGCCTGAAGGCCTTGCAGACTGTCTCCCGGGTTTCGACCCAGGGTGCGCCGATCAGGTCCAGGCAATACGGAACCGCTGCGAAGATGCCCGGCACTCGGGTTTCGCCTTGCGGGCCGCGCAAACCCTCCAGCGTTTCCTGGATGGCCCTCGGTTGACCCGGCAGATTGATGATCAGTGCCTGCCCGCGGATCACCGCGACCTGTCGCGACAGGATGGCCGTGGGCACGAAGTTCAGACTGATCTGGCGCATCTGTTCACCGAAACCGGGCATGACCTTCTCGGCCACGGCAAGCGTGGCCTCCGGCGTGACGTCGCGCTTGGCCGGGCCGGTGCCTCCGGTGGTCAGCACCAGGTGACAGCCCTCGCGGTCGACCAAGTCGATCAGCGTGCCTTCGATGACGGCTTGCTCATCGGGGATCAACCGGGTCTGTGTCGACCAGGGCGTGCTCAAGGCCGACGCGAGCCAGGCTTCCAGGGCAGGAATGCCGGCGTCGGCATAGACACCGGTAGAGGCGCGGTCTGAAATCGAGACCAGCCCGATCTTCAGCGTGCGGGTTGGACGGGCGTCTTGTGTGTCAGTCATTGCTTGATTCGTTCAGCAGGATGTCGCGCAGCTCGCGGTACAGATCACGGTAGTGACGACCGCGCTGGTTACGGCCGTGTTCGGTGATGGCCGAGCGTAGCAAGGGATGCAGTTCGTGCCCGATCGCAGCAGGATAGCGTTGCACGAATTCGGTCAGTCGCTCGGGCGCTTCGATCAGCGTGTCACGCCAGCGCTCGGCTGCATGCATCACGGCGGTCTCGGCACGATGACGCACATCGTCCACATCGAGCTCGGCCCGAATGGCCTCGGCATCGACGCGCCGCATCAATTTGCCGATGAGCTGCATCTGGCGTCGCTTGCCTTCGTGAGCCGTGATTTTTCTGGCCAATGCGATGGCATCGATCAGTTCCTCGGGCAGTTCAAGGGGCACGAGCCGTGATGCGGGCAAGGTGACCAGTCGTTCACCGAGCGCTTGCAGCGCATGCATGTCGCGCTTGCGCTGCGATTTGCTGGGGCCGAGAGGCAGGTCGTCGTCGTCGCCGTCGTCGTGGGCGGGCTGAGCAGAAGCGGTCACAAGAGGGGCGCCCCATGTGGGTCGGTGAGGGGTTGCTATGATAAGGCCGCCATTCCTTCACCGAGTACCGATCCGATGTTCGACTACAGCCGTGCCCGCTTTGAAGAACTCGCCCAATCAGTGCTCGATCGGGCCACGAGACTGGGCGCGAGTGCCGCGGCCATGGATGTCTCGGAAAGTTCCGGGCTGTCGGTCAATGTGCGCCGCGGCAAGGTCGACACCATCGAGCAGACGCGCGACAAGGGGCTCGGCGTCACCGTTTACCTGGGGGCACGACGAGGCCACGCGAGCACCAGTGACTTCGGCGAGCGCGCCATCGAGGAGACGGTGAAAGCGGCCTACGAGATCGCGCGGTACACCGGCGAAGATCCTTTTGCGGCCCTGCCGGATGTGGATACGCTGGCCAAGGATCCCCCCGATCTGGATCTGTTTCATCCCTGGACGATAGACACCCAGGAGGCCATCGACCTGGCCTGCACCATGGAATCGGCAGCCTTCGACGTCAGCCCGATGGTAGTGAACACCGAGGGGGCAGGCGTCTCGGTTCATCACGGGCATTTCCTGACCGCCAACAGCCTGGGTTTCGTCGGAGGCTTTCCCTACAGTCGGCACTCGATCGCCGTGGCACCGATCGCGCGCAAGGGCCGGTCCATGCAGCGGGACGACTGGTACTCGGCCGCCCGGAATCCGTCCGGGCTGGCGGATCCGCGTGCCGTCGGACGGTATGCGGCGCAGCGTGCCTTGTCGCGGCTCGGTGCGCGCAAGATCTCATCGCGCAAGGTACCCGTCTTGTTCGAGTCCCCGCTGGCCTGTGGCGTGCTGGCCAGTTTCGTCGGTGCCGCCAGTGGTTCTGCGCTCTACCGGAAGGCGACCTTCCTGCACGATGCGCTGGGCACGCAGGTGTTTTCGCCCGAGCTCGACATTGTCGAGGAGCCGCACCGCCTGGGCGAACTCGGCAGCTCTCCCTTCGACGACGAGGGTGTGGCGACTCGGTCCCGAACCGTGGTCTCGGCAGGGGTGCTCGAAGG
>JBILSK010000324.1:0-3709 GCA_044372165.1 Burkholderiaceae bacterium
GGTTCGATCGGTCGGTCGATCAGGACAGACTGGTCAGGCGCGAGCCTTGACTGCTGATCGGCTGAAGGGTCGAGGTGGGGAACTCGAGCGCCGCACGATGTTCGCGCAGCACCGACACCCGCTTTGATGGCTCCGCCTGGGCACGCATCCGCTGTTTGTCCACAAGCTCCTGCAGGCTGACGCCGTCCAGGAACTCGACCATCTTCTTGTTCAGACTCGTCCAGAGTTCGTGCGTCATGCACGGACCGTCGTCATGGCAGTTTTCCTTGCCGCCGCAACTGGTTGCGTCGATCGGCTCATCGACCGCAAAGATGATGTCGGCCACCGAGACGTCTCGCATCGGACGGGCGAGCGTGTAACCACCGCCCGGGCCCCGCGTGCTCTCAACGAGCTCATGGCGGCGCAGCTTGCCGAACAGTTGCTCAAGGTACGACAAGGAAATCTTCTGTCGCTGACTGATTCCAGCAAGAGTGACCGGCCCGTTGTGCTGACGCAGGGCCAAGTCGATCATTGCGGTGACAGCAAAACGGCCTTTGGTGGTCAAGCGCATGATGGGCTCCGAAATCCCGAGTAGGAAACTCAAGTTTACAGATAACCCAGTGCTTTAGTCGAGTATCCGCACGTCCCGTAAGGTTTTTGTCCTGGACAAACAGGTGGCAAACCTCGCCACCGTCCAGGATTGTCCAATCAAGCTGCGGCGACTTGAGTGGCCCGTCGCCGAGCCACTTCCAGCAGGCCTGCGCACGCATCCTCGATCAGATCGAGCGACTGCTCGAAACCCTGCTGCGAGCCGTAGTAGGGATCAGGGATGGTCGCCGACTCGTGTTCGGTCGCAAAGCGCATCAGCAGCTGGATCTTGTGGTGCGATTGCTTTGGCGCCATCTGCTGCAGCAGACCCAGGTTGTCCCAGTCCATGGCCAGGATCAGATCGTAGGCCTCGAAATCCTTCTCGGCGACGCGCCGTGCACGCAAGGTCGTGATGTCGTAGCCGCGCTTGGACGCGGTGGTCTGGGCCCGCCGATCAGGGGCGTCACCCACATGAAACGCGTGCGTGCCGGCCGAATCGACCTTGACGACCTCCTCGAGTCCGGCCTGGCGAACCAGGTGCCGGAACACGCCTTCGGCCATCGCCGATCGGCAGATGTTGCCCATGCACACGAACAACACCCGCGTGTTCATCGCCATCGAAAGGGGTTCTCGCTTTGCCATGTTTTTATCCAAGCTGAAAACAAAAAAAATCTTCCGCAGTGCGTCGACAGGAAACTTCATGCTGCCTTGTCGGTCGGAAACGGCAGTACCTTGCCGCCGCTCGCCACACCGAACATCCGTTCCTTGAAGCGCCCCAACTGGTCGCGCACCTGCGCCGCCTTTTCGAACTCGAGATTGCGCGCGTGTTCGAGCATCAGTTTCTCGAGGCGCTTGAGTTCGCGGGCGGCTCCCTTTTCGCCCAGGGACTCGTACTGGGCGAGTTCCTCGGCGACCTGCAATTCCTTCTTTTCCTGATTCGGGTCGTAGACACCGTCGATCATTTCCCGAACCTGCTTGACCACGCCACGCGGCACGATCCCGTGCAGCGTGTTGAACGCGACCTGGCGGACCCGCCGGCGGTTGGTCTCGTCCATGGCACGGCGTATCGAATCGGTGATCCGGTCGGCGTACAGGATGGCCGTTCCATTGAGATTGCGGGCCGCGCGGCCAATGGTCTGGATCAGACTGCGCTCGGAGCGCAGGAACCCTTCCTTGTCAGCATCCAGGATCGCCACCAGCGAGACCTCCGGAATGTCGAGCCCCTCGCGCAGCAGGTTGATGCCCACCAGGACATCGAACACGCCCAATCGCAGATCGCGGATGATCTCGACGCGTTCGACAGTATCGATGTCCGAATGAAGATAGCGGACTTTCACCCCGTGCTCGGTCAGGTAATCGGTGAGGTCCTCGGCCATGCGCTTGGTGAGCGTGGTGACCAGGACCCGCTCCTTGCTGGCGACCCGCAGGTGAATTTCGGACAGCACATCGTCGACCTGACTGCCGGCCGGACGAACCGTCACGACCGGATCGATCAGACCGGTGGGCCTCACCACCTGCTCGACCACCTGGCCGCTGTGGTCTGCCTCGTATTGAGCCGGGGTGGCCGACACGAAGACGCACTGGCGCAGCTTGCGCTCGAATTCCTCGAACTTGAGTGGGCGATTGTCCAGGGCAGACGGCAGTCGAAAACCGTGTTCGACCAGGGTTTCCTTGCGGGCCCGGTCGCCTCTGAACATGCCGCCCAACTGACCGATCGTGACATGGGACTCGTCGATGAAGAAGAGCGCGTCATCGGGCAGGTAGTCGACCAGTGTCGGCGGAGGCTCCCCTGGCGCGGCGCCCGAGAGGTGGCGGGTGTAGTTCTCGATGCCCTTGCAGAAACCGAGCTCCGAGAGCATTTCCAGGTCGAAGCGGGTGCGCTGCTCCAGCCGTTGCGCCTCGACCAGCTTGCCCTGTTCATGAAACCACTTCAGCCGATCGGACAACTCGGCCTTGATCGTCTCGACGGCGCGCAGCACCGTCGCGCGGGGCGTCACGTAATGAGATGACGGATAGACCGTGAAGCGAGGAATCTTCTGGCGCACCCGCCCGGTGAGCGGGTCGAACAGCTGGATGGACTCGATCTGGTCATCGAAAAGTTCGATGCGGACCGCCAGTTCGGCATGCTCGGCTGGAAAGACATCGATGGTGTCGCCCCGGACCCTGAAGGTGCCGCGGCCGAATTCGGTCTCGTTGCGCTGGTATTGCATGGCAACCAGGCGCTGCAGGACATCACGCTGCGACATGCGGTCATTGACCCGCACGGTCATCACCATGGCGTGGTAGTCGCCGGGGTTGCCGATACCGTAGATGCACGAGACCGTGGCCACGATCACCACATCTCGCCGCTCCAGCAGCGACTTGGTCGCCGAGAGGCGCATCTGTTCGATGTGCTCGTTCACCGAGGAATCTTTCTCGATGAAGAGGTCTCGTTGCGGAACGTAGGCCTCGGGCTGGTAGTAGTCGTAATAGGAGACGAAATATTCGACCGCGTTTTCCGGGAAGAACTCGCGCATCTCGGCGTAGAGCTGGGCGGCCAGCGTCTTGTTGGGCGCGAGCACCAGGGCCGGGCGTCCCCTCTGGGCGATGACGTTGGCCATGGTGTAGGTCTTGCCCGACCCGGTGACGCCCAACAGTGTCTGGAAGGACAGACCGTCTTCAACGCCTTCGGACAGCCGACGAATGGCCTCCGGCTGGTCTCCAGCCGGCTCGAACGGCCTGGCCAGCCGGTAGGGGCTGCCAGGGAACGTGAGCAGAGTCGAGGCTTCTCGGGGGGGATTCATCCGAATTCCGGGCGCGGGCCGCGTGGTAACATCGACGGGCTAACGGTCCAGCTCGCGCAAGTCGAGATTATCGCCGCTACCGCTCGGAAAAGCCAGCGTCCTGCCTCTTATTTAGGCACGCCACGGTTCCGAATCGCCCCGACAATCGTCACAAAACGCATAACAATCAAGGCACTGCCATGCCCTTTTCACCGTTTTCATCGTTGCCTATGGCCCCGAGGGATCCGATTCTCGGGCTTAATGAGGCGTTCGCTGCCGACCCGCGTCCGACCAAGGTGAACCTGGGCGTGGGGGTCTACTCCGACGACAACGGCAAGGTGCCGCTGCTGGCCGCGGTCAAGCTGGCCGAGCAACAGCGA
>JBILSK010000325.1:0-3698 GCA_044372165.1 Burkholderiaceae bacterium
CGGTCTGACCGATGCGGTCGTGCGGCCCGCAGGCGAGGTCCGTCATGTCTTCACTCACTTTCGCCTGCGGGCACGGGTGTGGCGAATGGAGCCTGCCCTGGATCATCCGGTCGAGGTGCCGGATCACCTCTGGCTCGCCCTCGATGACCTGCAGGATGCGCCTTTGCCCAGGCCGGTCCGGGGCGTGCTCGAGTCGCTCGCCCGCAGCAGCGGCTGAACGCCGCGCCGGTCAGAGCGCGCCGTGCTGCTGCAGCCAGCGGTGAACGATAGCCAGTCGCGCGGCGGGGTCGTCCAGCGCCATCAGCTTGTGCTTGGCGGGGGCAGCAATGGGCAGGAATTCGGCCAGTCGATTGGCGACCCATGCGGTGGACTCGAAGTCGCACGGCTCCTCGATCACGCGTCGTTGCGGATCGGGTTCGTTGCGGCGCAGATCTTCCACGATGCGACGAATGAGGGCGGCGCACTCGGCGTGCTCCGGCGGTACCGGTAGCTCAGGATCTGCGGGAAGCAGCACGGTGTCGGCCACGATCAGCCCATCGGGCTGAAAGCTTCGACGCTCGATTCGAAATCGTTGCCCGCCCACGGTCCGCAATTGCAGCAGGCCGGGTTGCTGCATGTCGAAGTCGGTGATGTGGGCGAGACAGCCGACGGTTTCGTGCTCGGCCGGCGTGCCGACCTCGCCGCCTCGAGTGATCGTGCACACCCCGAAGGGCGCGTTGTGCCGCATGCGGTCACTGACCATGTCCATGTAACGGGTCTCGAAGATCCTCAGGGGCAGCACGCCCCCGGGGAACAGAACCGTCGACAGCGGAAAGATCGGTAAGGCGTGCATGCTTCGGGCTCGCAGGATCAGGTCGAACGACTGCGGGTGGCCAGACCGCGGTGCCTGACCAGCACGCGCTGTTCGGTGCGAAACCGCTGGGCCAGCTGCTCGATCACGTAGACCGATCGATGCTGTCCGCCGGTGCAGCCGACCGCGATGGTCAGATAGCTTCGGTTTTCCTGGACGTAGGCGGGCAGCCAGGTCTGCAGGAAATGACCGATGTGATCGATCATGCGCTGCACGGCGGGCACGGCGCGCAGGAACTGCGCCACCGGTTCGTCCAGGCCGGTCAACGCGCGCAAGGAGGGGGTGTAGAAGGGGTTGGGCAGACAGCGGACATCAAAGACCAGATCTGCATCGAGTGGCACGCCGTGCTTGAACGCAAAGGACTCGAACAGCAGGCCGATACCCGAGTGCTGCAGCCCGACGATGTCACGCACCCACTGGCGCAGGATGTTCGGATGAAGGTCGCTGGTGTCGATCGACAGACCCAGATCCTCGACCACGCTCATCAGCTCGCGTTCGTGCTCGATCGACTCGATGAGCGTCGGTGCGGAGTCGTCCTGCGTGCCCAGGCGAACCGTGAGCGGATGACGCCTGCGGGTCTCGGAGTATCGCTGCACCAGGATATCGGTGCGTGCGTTCAGGAACAGGACCTTGACCTCGTGCCCCGAGGTGCTCAGGCCGGCAATGATCTGGCGCAGCTCGGACACCGAGGTGCCGCTGCGCACGTCGATCGAGACGGCGACGCGCTCCTGGCCGCTGGTGCTCAGGGACTCGATCACCTCGAGCAGGAAGGAGGCAGGAAGGTTGTCGATGCAATAGAAGCCATCGTCTTCGAGCACGTTGATCGCGATCGATTTGCCCGAGCCGGAAATGCCGGTGACCAGTACGACCAGCATGCTGTCAGTGCTCCTCGTCCTCGATGGCCTGCTGTTGGCGCAGGATGAAGTCGCTCATGGTGTCTATGCCCCGCAACTGCAGAATGGTGTTGCGCACGGCGGCCTCGGCGAGCACCGCCAGGTTGCGGCCGGCGGCCACCGGGATGACGACTTTCTTGATGGGCAGCCCGAGCACTTCCTGGGTCATGTTTTCAAGCGGCAGGCGTTCGTATTCGTCTTCGTGCGTGCTGCGCCGGACCAGATGCACGATGAGCTTGAGCCTCATCTTCCTGCGCACCGCGGTCTCACCGAAGATGGTCTTGATATCCAGCAAGC
The DNA here is from genome assembly GCA_044372165.1 of Burkholderiaceae bacterium. Classification (GTDB taxonomy): domain Bacteria; phylum Pseudomonadota; class Gammaproteobacteria; order Burkholderiales; family Burkholderiaceae_E; genus UBA4615. The sequence goes on from JBILSK010000325.1 coordinate 2,041, forward strand.
CGAGCCCGCGAACTTCGAGCAAGCCCTGAAGCAGCGGCGGGCAGCGCCCTTCGATCGTGCTGTGCGCAATGCGCTGGAGCTCGACCACATCATCGGCAACCAGACCATGTCCGCGGCTGATCAGCTCCAGGGCCAGTTCGCTCTTGCCCAGTCCCGATTCGCCCGACAGCAGCACGCCCAGCCCCAGGACATCCATCAGCACGCCGTGCATGGTGCAGCCGATCGACATGGCCTTGGCCAGCATCCTGCGCAGCAACTCGATCACCCGCGGACTGGGCAGCTCGCAGGCCAGCAGGGGCTGGTTTCGCTCGCGGCAGGCCGCCAGGAGCTCGCCCGGCGCGTCCACGCCTTCGGCCAGCACCAGGGCAGGTGGGCGACCCTGGGCGATTTCTTCCAGAACATGCTCGCGACGTCCCTGGCTCAGCCGCTCGAAATAGGCGACCTCCGCATGGCCGATCACCTGGATGCGCGAGGGATGGATGAGGTTGAGGTAGCCGACCTGATCGACGGGATCCGAGCGACGCACTGCGGACGGTTCATTCGCACGTGACTCGCCACACACCCAGCGCAACCCGAACAGGGGTTCGGCCTGACGCACGAGTTCACCCAGCGTGAGATCGACGCTGCCTGCGATGCCCTGATGTCCGAGGTCCGGACGGGATGGAACAGCGGTGAATGGCATCGCGAGACTGTACACCCGCGGCCGTGTGGCCTGCTCTCAGGCCGCTGGTCTGTAGGGTTCCCAGGCTGCCAGCAGATCGTGAACGCGTGCCGAATCATGGGCCTGCATCAGCGAATCGCGTATCGCGGCGTCGGACAGGAGTTCGGCCAGTTCCGACAGGATCTCCAGATGTTCCTCGTTGGCGTGCTCCGGCACCAGCAGGAACACCAGCAGGCGCACCGGCTGGCCGTCGGGCGCATCGAAGGGAATGCCGGGCTGCACGCTGAAGACAGCGGCAACCGCGTCCTTCAGTCCCTTGATCCGGCCATGAGGAATGGCCACGCCTTGTCCGAGACCGGTCGATCCGAGGCGTTCACGGGCAAAGAGCGAGTCGAAGACCTTGCCTCGTTCGATTCCGTTTTCGTTTTCGAACAGCAACGCGGCCTGTTCGAACAGACGCTTCTTGCTGGTCGCCTGCAGATCGAGCACCACATTGCGGGCCGGCAGCAGGGGAGCGATTCGGTTCATCGGTGCGGCACCCCGATGGGCGCAGTTGTTGCAACGCGAAACGAGCAGTCACCCTCTGCGGATGCGCCCGATCAGCGAATTATAGACGGGTTCCCCGATCGGGTGAGGGAAAAGATGCTGCGCCGCGACAGATGTCGCGGCGCCCTGTTCAGGTCGTCAGGCGGCGTCTTGCTGCAGCAAGCGCTTGGGCGGCAGGTGCGAATGACCCTGACGCATTTCCTTGTACTTCAGGACTTGCCGGTCGAGCTTGTCGACCAGGCTGTCGATCGCCGCATAGAGATCCTCGTCGATCGACTCCGCAAACAGATCCTTGCCGCGGACGTGAATGTTGATCTCGGCGCGCTGGCGCAACTTCTCGACCGAGAGATACACGCTCACATCCACCACCTGATCGAAGTGCCGTCGTATCCGATCGAGTTTGCCCGTGACGTACTCGCGCAGCGCAGGGGTGACTTCGAGATGATGCCCG
>JBILSK010000016.1:0-12048 GCA_044372165.1 Burkholderiaceae bacterium
ACGATCACGGGCTGGATCGCATTGGGCAGCACATGCCGCCACAAGATCCTCAGGTTCGACGCGCCCAGGCAGCGCGCGGCATCCACATACAGCTCCTGGCGCACCACCAGCGCGCGCGCGCGCACCAGCCGCGCGATCTGCGGCGAAAAGACGATGCCCACTGCGATCATGCCGTTGGTAAGCCCAATGCCCAGCGCTGCAGTCACCGCAATGGCCAGCACGATCGCCGGAAACGACAGCAGCGCGTCGATGAAGCGGCTGATGCCGTCATCGATCCAGCCGCCCCGAAAGCCCGCCAGCAGGCCTACCGGCACACCAATCAGGGTGGCGATGCTCACCGCGAGAAAGCTCGCATAGAGCGTGGCCGGCGTGCCGTGAATCAGGCGCGACAACACGTCGCGGCCGAGGTCGTCGGTGCCCAGCAGGTGTGCTGAATCGGGCTCGGCAAGCGGCAGGTTGGCATCCTGCACGATGGGCGAATACGGCGCGATCCAGGGCGCGGCCAGCGACACCAGCACCAGCACCAACAAGTAACCCAGGCTCAGCGCTGCGCGCTTGTCGGCCTTCAACCACGCGAAGAAGCCCGCCATCACGCAATCCTCGGGTCGAGCACGGTGTACAGCACATCGGCCACCAGGTTCACGGTGATCACCACCAGCACCATCACGAAGACCACGCCCTGCACCACCGGCAGATCGCGGAGCACGGCGCCATTCACGATCAGATTGCCCATGCCCGGAATGGCGAACACCGCCTCCACCACCACCGTGGCGGCCAGCATGCGATTGAAGAGCAGCGTGGCCACCGTCAGCAGGTTCACGCCGACGTTCTTCAGCCCGTGCTTCCAGAGAATGGCCGCAGGGGCCAAGCCCTTGGCGTGCAGGGTGCGCACCGGCGGCGACGACAGGAACTCGACCATCGAACTTCTCAGTTGCCGCGACACTTCTGCCACGCCACCCGCGGCCAGCGCCAGCGCCGGCAGCAGCGCGTGATGCAGCGACTTCAGGGGATCTTCCTTGAAGGGCACGGCGCCGGTGGCCGGGAACCAGCCGAATTCCAGCGCCAGCCACGACACCAGGATCATGCCCAGCCAGAAGTTGGGCACCGCAATCCCCAGCGACGCAATCGAGGTCACCGTGCGGTCGAGCAGCGAGTCCGGGCGGCTTGCAGCCAGCAGGCCCAGCGGCACGCCCAACGACAGGGCAATCGTCATCGCCAGCAGCACGATCAGCAGCGTGTTCGGAAAACTGCGCGCAATCGACACACCCACCGGTTCGCCCGAGGCCAGCGACTTCGACAGATCGCCCTGCACCGCATTGCCCAACCAGCTGCCGTATTGCACCAGGAACGGACGATTCAGTCCGTACATCTCGCGGATCTCGGCGATCCGTTCCTCGGTGGCGTTTTCGCCGGCCAGCGTGATCGCGATGTCGCCGGGCATGAGCTTGAGCAGCCCGAACACCACCAGCGTGGCAAGGATGAGCACCGGCACCGCCTGGAGAAGGCGGCGTCGGATCACACGGCGTCGAGAGGGCGTGAGCATGTCAGGCAGCCAGGAGCACGATCGGCGAATCGAAACGGGGCATCAGGTGAGCGACAGGAACTCGTACTTGGGCTTGCCCAGCAGGTTCGGCTTGTAGCCCTGCACCTTCCTGGACAACACCGTGAGCTCCAACTGGAAAGCCAGCGGAGCGACCGCCGCGTTTTCCATCACCAGCCGCTGGATGCGACCGAGCACCTGCTTGCGCTGATCCTGGTTGTCGCTGGCGCGCGCCTCGGGCAGCAGCTTTTGCAGCTCGGGCGAGATCTCCAGCCGCCCGGCATTGAAGTAGGCCTCCTTGCCGTACATCAGACCGTAGCTCATCGCCGGATCGGGACGCCCGGTCCAGGCCGACATCAGCGCGTCGAACTTCTTTTCCGCGCCGAAGAACTGGCCGCTGATCTCTGGCACCGTGCCATTGGTGAACTTCAGGCGAATGCCCACCTGGCGCAACTGCTCCATGATGATCTCGCCGCGCCGCACCGAATCCTGGTCGGTGTAGCCGCCCACCGTCATCTCGAAGCCGTCCTTGAAGCCGGCTTCGGCCAGCAGCGCGCGCGCGCGGGCCGGGTCGTGCGGATAGAGCGTCGAGACCGACTTGTCATAAGCCCAGTGAGACGCCGGCACCTGCATGGTGGCCGCTTCGCCAATACCCGAGAGCGCCTGCTTCACGAAGGCATCGCGGTCCAGCGCGTAGTTGATCGCCTGGCGCACCTTCAGGTTGTCCAGCGGCTTCTTGGCGAGATTGAAGTAGAGCTGCAGGCAATAGAGCGTCGGGCCCTGCATCAGCACCAGGTCCTTGTTGCGATCAACCACTGGCTTGAGGCGCGGCGGAATCGCATAGACCATGTCGTTCTGGCCAGCCGACACCGAGCGCAAACCCGTGGACAGTTCGGTGATGATGGAAAAGTCGATGCCATCCAGAAAGCCGCGATCCGTGCGCCAGTACTTGTCGAAGCGACGCACCGACAGCTTCTGGTTGTCGGCCCAGCTCACGAACTTCCAGGGGCCGGTGCCCACCGGGTTGCGGTCGAAGTCCTTGCCTACCGCAGCCGCCTTGGGCGAGCTCATCATGCCGGCCCGGTCCGAGAGAATCGCGGGCAGCGCGGTGTCCGGGCGCGACAGATTCACCTTCACCTGCAAGGGGCCGGTGACATCGACCGACGCGACGCTCGCCAGATCGGCCTTGATGTTGGAGCGCTGATCGCTGCGGCCGCGATCGAGATTGGCCTTGACCGCCGCGGCATCGCACGGCGTGCCGTCATGAAACAGGATGCCCGGCTTGATGTTGAGCAGCAGGGTCTTGGGATCCGGCCAGCTCCATTCCGCCAGACCGGGAATGGGCTTGAGCGTCGCGTAGTCCCACTCGACCAGCGTGTCGTACATCGTCCACAGGAAGGTGTGGTCGCCGCCCGAGCCGCCGGTGTAAGGGTCCAGGCTGGACGGATTGGCCCAGCCCGAGACCTTCAGGATGCCGCCGCGCTTGGCGTTGGGCACGCCTTGCGCCGACACGCTCGCGGGCAGCACGCCCAGGGCTGCCGCCGCGCCACCTGCGCCCAGCAGGGCGAGCACCTCGCGGCGAGACAGGCGGCGACCGTCGAGGTCGAAAGCGTCAAGCAAATCGGACGGTGAGGACATCGCGGTCTTGTCGGATCGGGCGGTCATGGCAGTCTCCTGGTAACAGATGTGACGATCAGGTCTTCAAGACACCGGGCAGCACTCAGCCCAGCGACAGGAACTCGTACTTCGGCTTGCCCAGCAGGTTCGGCTTGTAGCCCTGCACTTTCTTGGTGACCACTGTGAGTTCCGACTGGAACGCCAGCGGCAGCACCGCGGCGTTTTCCATCACCAGACGCTGCACGCGCGCCAGCACCTGCTTGCGCACCTCCTGGTTCTCACTGGCACGTGCTTCAGGCAGCAGCTTTTGCAGCTCGGGCGAGATCTCCACGCGCCCGGCATTGAAGTAGGCCTCCTTGCCGTACATCAGGCCGTAGCTCATTGCCGGATCGGGACGTCCGGTCCAGGCCGCAAGCAGCGCATCGAACTTCTTCTCGGCGCCGAAGAACTGCGCGGAGATTTCCGGGATGCCGCCGTTGATGAACTTCAGGCGAATGCCGATCTGGCGCAGTTGCTCCATCAGGATCTCGCCGCGGCGCACCGCGTCCTGGTCGTTGTAGCCACCCACCACGATCTCCACGCCGTCCTTGAAGCCGGCCTCGGCCAGCAGCGCGCGCGCGCGGGCGGGGTCATGGGGATACATCGTGGAGACCGACTTGTCCCAGGCCCAGTGCGAGCTCGGCAGCTGCATGCTGGCCGGCTCGCCAATGCCCGAGAAAGCCTGCTTCACGAAGGCATCGCGATCGACGCCAAAGAGAATCGCCTGGCGCACCTTCAGGTTGTCCAGCGGCTTGCGCGCAAGATTGAAGTAGAGCTGCGTGCAGTACACCGTCGGGCCCTGGATCAGCGTCAGGTCCTTGTTGCGATCGACCACCGGCTTCAGGCGCGGGGGCATCGCGTACATCATGTCGTTCTGGCCAGTGGCCACCGAACGCAGGCCGGTGGCCAGCTCCGGGATGATCGCGAAGTCGATGCCATCGACGAAGCCGCGATCGCGACGCCAGTACTTGTCGAAGCGGCGCACCGAGATCTTTTCCTTGTCGGCCCAGCTCACGAATTTCCAGGGGCCGGTGCCCACCGGGTTGCGGTCATGGTCCTTGCCCAGTGCGGCCACCGCCTTGGGCGAACTCATCATGCCGGCGCGGTCAGACAGGATCGCGGGCAGCGCGGTATCGGGGCGCGCAAGATTCAGCTTCACCTGCAAGGGACCGGTGACATCGACCGACGCGATGCTGGACAGATCAGCCTTGATGTTGGAGCGCGTGTCGGTGCGACCCCGCTCCAGGTTTGCCTTGACCGCGGCCGCATCGCAGGGCGTGCCGTCATGAAACAGGATGCCCGGCTTGATGTTCAACACCAGGGTCTTGGGGTCCGGCCAGGTCCACTCGGCCAGGCCCGGAATCGGCTTGAGCGTGGCGTAGTCCCATTCGACCAGGGTGTCGAAGACCGGCCACAGGAAGGTGTGGTCGGTGCCGGCGCCGCCGGTGTAGGGGTCCATGCTGGAAGGATTGGTCTGGCCCGATACACGCAGGATGCCGCCGCGCTTGGCGTTGGGCACGCCTTGAGCGTTGGCGGAATCGGGCACGAGGGTGGCCATGCCGGTGGCCGCGAGCATTGCGAGCAGGTCGCGGCGCGACATGCGGGAGGCGTCGATCACCGGCAAGGCGTGATCAGGGGAGGTGTCGGTGGCCAGGGTCATGTCGGCAGAGGGTGTCGGGTTCATGCGGTTTGCAGAGCTCATGTCGGGTCGAAGGGGAGAACGGCTGACAGCAGGTCATGGGGGCCGTTGATGGATCGGGGCACTGCATCGATCGGGCTCATCGTCCGGGCGGCCCGTCTGCGCTAGCGAAGTGACAGGCCACCCAGTGCTTGGGCCGCAGTTCGCGCCACTCGGGCTCCTGCTCGGCGCAGCGCGCTTGCGCGTGCGCACAGCGGGTGCGAAAGCGACAACCCGAGGGCGGGTCGATGGGGCTGGGAATCTCGCCTTCGAGCACGATGCGTTTGTGGGTGCGCATCGAGGCGGGCAGCGGAATCGGCTCGGCCGACATCAGCGCTTCGGTGTAGGGATGCATCGGGTGATCGCTCACCGCCTCGGTCGGCCCGAGCTCCACGAAGCGCCCCAGATAGGTCACCGCCACCCGATCGCTCACATGCGAGACCACCGAGAGGTCGTGGGTGATGAACACATAGGTCAGGCCGAAATCGCGCTGCAGCTCGGCAAAGAGATTGAGCACATCGCCACGAATCGAGACATCGAGGGCCGCCACCACTTCGTCGCAGACGATCAGGCGCGGGCGCAGGGTCAGCACGCGGGCAATGTTCACCCGCTGCTTCTGGCCGCCCGACAGCATGTGCGGATAGCGCTTGGCGTACTCGGGCGCGATGCCCACGCGCGACAAGGCGTCGAGCGCGCGACGCTCGCGTTCGGCGCGCGAGTGGCCGCCCTGGATCTCGAGCGGCTCGCACACGCTGTCCAGGATGGTCTGGCGCGGATTGAGCGCAGCACTGGGGTCCTGGAAGACGATCTGATAGTGGCGCCGCTCCTGGCGCAGGCGCGCAGCCGACAGCGACGACAGATCGGTGCCTGCGTGCAGCAGCGTGCCGGACGTGGGCTTGAGCAGCGACACCAGCGCACGACCCAGCGTGGTCTTGCCCGAGCCCGATTCGCCGATGATGCCGAAGGTCTCACCCGCAAACACATCGAAGCTCACGCCATCGACCGCCTTGACCTGGGCCGATTGATCGAGCGTGGGGAAATGGATCTTGAGCTCGCGCACGCTCAAGAGCGGCTCGGTGCTCGGGCTCATGTCGGCAGGCATGCTCATGCCACGGCTCCCGGCAGCTCGAGCTCGGGCGCGCGCACGCAACGCGCGAGCCGCCCCGGTTCGATCGTCTGCAAGGTCTGATCCGACTCGCAGCCCGGCTGCGCATACGGGCAGCGTTCACGAAAGCGGCAGCCGGCCGGCATGGCGCTGGGCATGGGCACACGGCCCGGGATGGAGGGCAGCACCGCCTTGCGCTTTGCCAGTCGCGGCAGCGAGCGCAGCAGGCCCGAGGTATAGGGATGACGCGGGCGCAGCAGCGCGGCGTCGATCGGCGCGTCTTCCACCACCTGCCCGGCGTACATGGTGAGCATGCGCGTGCAGACCTCGGCCACCACGCCCAGGTCGTGTGTGATGAACATCAGCGCCGTGCCCTTGCGCTGGCTCAGATCGAGCAGCAGGTCGGTGATCTGCGCTTGCACGGTCACATCCAGCGCGGTGGTGGGCTCGTCGGCAATCAGCAGCTTGGGCTCGCACACCAGCGCCATCGCAATCACCACGCGCTGGCGCATGCCGCCCGACAACTGATGCGGATATTCGTCGTGACGGCGCGCGGGCAAGGGAATGCCGACCTGCGCAAGCGCCTCGATGGCGCGTTCGCGCGCCTCTGATCGGCTCGCCGGAAAGTGCTTTCGATAGGCCTCGCCGATCTGCTCGCCGATGGTGAAAACCGGATCGAGTGCGGTCATCGGCTCCTGGAAGATCATGCCGATCTCGCGACCGCGGATCGCGCGCAGCTGCGCGGGCGTCATGAGATTGAGATCGCGCCCCTCGAAGAGCATCTCGCCGCGCACACGCGCAGTGCGCGCTGGCAGCAGCCCGAGGATGGACAGGCCGGTGACCGTCTTGCCGCAGCCGCTTTCACCGACCACCCCCAGGCGCTCGCCCGGGGCAATCGAGAAGCTCACATCGCGTGTCACGCCGACTTCGCCCGTCGCCGTGGCGAACGAAATCGACAGCCCCTTGATGGTCAGCAAGATGTCTCCTCACACCGTGTCGTCATGGGGTCGGATGCCGAGTGCCTGCCTGCACCGCAGTACGTGGGCGTGCGCCTCGTCCGACCGAATCGTGTCGGACTTTACCCCCATTCGAGGCGGCTCGTCTTTCGCGTACCGCATCTTCCGACTCATCCCGGCACGCCTCGACCCGGTTCGGTCAGGCCTGCAGACCCACCCAGCGACGGCTCGCGTGATACAGCGCGTCCTGCAAGGCCTCATCGCGCGCCAGCGCAGACGGTGTAGCGAGGTGCTGGCGTTCATCCATGTAGCAGCCATGAAGCGCGCCCGCGCCGGGGTCCAGGGCCAGATGCAAGGGCGTGCGTGCGCCTTCTTCTGCGCTGATCATGTCGCGGCGCACCAAGGGCTTGAGCACGCGCAGCCACAGGGGTAGCAGATGCGTGTGCACGATGCCCGGGTGCACTGCATGGACCGTGATGCCACGACCCGCTGGATCGTGTGTCAGGCGGCGTGCGAGGGCCAGGGCCCAGAGCAGGTTGGCGAGCTTGGAGCGGGCATAGGCCTCGCGTGCCCGCCAGGGCCGCGCGCTGGGGTTGACCAGCGCGTCCAGCGCATCGGGGCTCAGGTGCTTGACCTGCTCGTGCGCACAGGACGCGATGATGATCACGCGGGCCTGCGGACTGAGCCCATCGAGCAGCAGCTCGTTGAGCAGGAAGGGGCCGAGGTGATTGGTGGCAAAGACGCGTTCGTGGCCATCCACCGTGGCCTGTGCTCGCAAGGCCACCGTGCCGGCGTTGTGAATCAGGCGATCGATGGGTTGGGCGGAGTCGCCGCCTGCGCTGTTCGCACTCAGCGCATGCGCTGCGGTTCGCACACTGGCCAGGCTGGCGAGGTCGCAGTGCAGCACCGCGATCTGTGCGTCGGGCGTCTGCGCGATGAGCTGTTCACGCAGGCGCTCGCCCGCTGGTACATCGCGCACCAGCATGCTCACGCGATGGCCGGCGCGCACGAGTTCCTGTGCGCAGACCCGGCCGATGCCGTGGGTCGTGCCGGTGATGACCGTGTGCAGCGCGGTGCTCAGCGCGCAGCCCCGCCTTGCTTCTTCATCTGCTCCATCATTTTCTGGATCTGCTCGGGCGTCATGCCGCCGCCCTGCCCGGCGGGGCCAGATGGCATGCCAGGCATGCCGGACATGCGGATCTCGCCCGGCTTCATGTCGGCCGGGCAGGCGCCGAGATGCCGGGCTTTCATCGTCATGCTCATCTCTGCGCGCCCTGCCTGCGGCGGATCCATGCGCATCGTGTTGGTCATGGTGTACTGGCTGTTCATGTCGCCGGTGACCTTGATGCGGCCGTGCATCGTGCCGCCTTGCTTGGGGTCCTTGCAGCTGTATTCGGCTTCATAGCCGCCGGCGCCGGATTTCACGTTGCGCATGTCGCACTTCGTGCCGGGCTGGCCTTCCAGGGCCTTGCGCTGCACTTCCTGGTCGGTCTTCGCGTCGATGCACTGGCGAGCGGTCAGGGTCATGCCGCCGGTATCGGGCATCTCGGTGGTGGTTTCCCACAGGCCGGTCTTGCGCGCAGGCAGATCGGTGGCATGGGACAGCGTGGGCAGGGCCGTGAGCACGAGACAGGCCGCCAGGAGCGAGGGTGTGACGAGCGTGCGGGCCGTGACTGACGTGACTGACGTAAATGAGGCGGGTGAGTTCGGTGAAGCGGGTGACGTGGGTGCTGAGCGCACAGTGCGGTTCATGTCGGGCTCCCAGATGAATGCCCCGCACCGCGGGCGCGCAGGCGGGGCCGGGTTGACGCCTCAGTGTTGCACGCGTGCGTCCCTCGGTCCAGCCCGCCAGCCCGCCCGCTGGCGCGACGCTCAGCCGCGGCGCGCCAGCGTGTTGCGCGCCACCACCATGGTGTGCACTTCGGTCGGGCCTTCGTAGATGCGCATCAGGCGCGCCTCGTTGGCCATCGCCTGCAGCGGCATTTCCTTGGTCATGCCCATGGCACCGAAGGTCTGCATGGCGCGGTCGATCACCTCCCAGGCCATCTCGGTGGCATAGGACTTGATCATCGACAGCTGGGTGCGGCACTCCATGTCGCGGTCCAGCCGCCACGCGGCTTCATAGGTCATCAAGCGAGCGGCATGAATGCGCGTGGCCGCATCGGCGATCCACCACTGGATCGCCTGGCGGTCCGACAGCAGCGCCCCGAAGGTTTTTCGTTGCGGCGCGTACTCGACCATCATGTCCAGCGCCCTCTGCGCACGACCGATGCACCAGGCCGCCATCTGCACGCGGCGCGAACCGAGGCGCTGCTGCATCGGCACAAAGCCCTGCCCTTCGACGCCCAGCAACTGATTGGCCGGGATGCGGCAATCGTCGAAGGTGACCTCGGCGGTGTAGACGCCGCCAATCATCGGGATGTGGCGCGCGACTTCGAAGCCCTTGGTGCCCTTGTCGACCAGAAAAGCCGAGATGCCGCCGCGATTGCCGCCCGAGCCATCGGTGCGGGCCATCACGATGCCGAAGTCGGCCCGCGCCATGTTGCTGATCCAGATCTTGCGGCCATTGATGACCCAGTCAGTGCCGTCGCGCACCGCGCGGGTGGTCATGCCGGACGGATCGCCGCCCGCGCCCGGCTCTGAAATCACGATGGCCGAACTCAGTTCGCCGCGCACATAGGGCTCGAGGTACTTCTTCTTCTGCTCGGGCGTGGCAGTCAGCATCAGCATGCGCAGGTTCGGGGTGTCCGGCGGAATGTAGTAATGCACCAGGGTGCGCCCCATGGCCTCGTTCACGCCGACCATCGCACTCACCGGCAGGTCATGGCCGCCGATTTCGGTCGGCGCATCCAGGCCCCACAGGCCCAGTTCGCGCGAACGCTCGTCGACCTTGGCGCGCTCAGCTTCGGTGAGCGAACTGCCCTGGCCTTCGGCTTCGCGCTTGAGCACGGCGGGTTCGAGCGGAATCAGTTCCTCGCGGACGAACCGTTCGACGACGTCCTTGATCATCCGATGCTCTTCGGGGATTTCGAAGTCCATGGTGGGTCGCTCCTGCGCAGTGATGGGATGGAGCGAGTGTGGCACGAGGGTGGCGGGCGAAGGTCGTGTGGGGTTTCGTAAGTGGCAAGGCCTTGCGTTCGAGGGGTACGGCGTGACCGCGTTCACGGTGCGTGGGCGGCGGCGATGCGACACTGCCCGGTCGAGGGCGAATACGACGAAGAAGGCGAAAGCGCCGAAGGGCAAGGTGAGCAAGGCGTGCGGCGAGTCGGCTGGGTACTGCTGGGCGTGCTGGGCGCGACGCTTGCGGGTGTGATGGCGCTGGCCCAGTCCTATGGCCTGCGACCCGATACCGCGGCGATGCAGGCCGTGCGCATTGCCGGGGCGCACATCGGACAGGTGCTGCACGCAGGCGACCTCGAAGCGCAGCAGCGCCTCGCGCGACGCGCGATCGTCGGCCTGCCGTCGGGCGCGACGGGCGATGCCTTCGTGTTCGAGCGCAGCAGTGCACCGCATGCGGTCAAGCTTCGCGACACCTATCAGCTCGATTCGATGATAGGCCCGCGCCGGGGCAGCGAGTATTCAGCACAGCTGAAGCTCGCAGCCTGGGTGGGGTCGCGCTTCGAGCACGGCGCCGACCCCATCCCCGGCCCGGCTCATGTCTGTGACCCGGTCGCAGTGATCGAGGCGGGTCAACAGGGTGGACGCTTCTGGTGCGAGCATGTCTCGCGGTTGATGGTGCACGCCGCCACTGCGCTGGGATGGTCGGCGCGCCTGGTCTCGGTGTCAGCCGATGGCTATCGCTGGGACCATGCGGTGGCCGAGCTCTGGTCCAACGAGTTCAACACCTGGTTCGTGGTCGACACCGATTTCAACCTGGTCTACGAGCTCGATGGGGTGCCGCTGTCGGCCTGGCGGCTGGTGCATGAAGGGCAAGGCCTGAGTCGCGCGGGACGCCTGGTGACGCGGCGCATCGGGCGCGTCAAGCAGGGGCTCACCCCCCAGAACCTGATCCCGCTCTTCGAGTATGTGCACATCGATCAGCGCAATGACTGGTGCACCCGGCCCTTGTCGCGCGGCAGTCCGGCAGGCGGCGATCTGGCCACGCTGCACACCTCGCGGCGGCTCGATGCCTCGCAGCTGCTCACCGCCGTGCCCAGGGCGAACGGGCGTGCGCAGTTCGAGCCAGCGTTGAATACCGTTTCGGCGGTGCCGCTGCGTCGCCCAGACGGCGAACGCGACGGCTGGAAGCTGATGCTCTCGACCCTCAGCCCGGAGTTTTCGCACTTCGAGGTGGAGGTGGGCGGCCACTGGATGCGCATGCCGGGCACCGCGCTCGATGCCGGGCTGTGGGTACGCGAGGGCACGCCGATGCGGGCCTCCGTGATGACCCGCCAGGGCTGGCGCGGGCCGATCGCAAGCATCGATGTGGGGCGACTGGACTGAGCTGCGGGCTTCACCGCAGCGACAGGCAAAACGCAAAACGCCGGCACAGGGCCGGCGCTTGGATTGTACGAGCCACAGGCCGATTCGCTCGGCCTGGACGCGTATGCAGGATCAGCGTGCGCGCAGCTTGCGAATGGCGGCGAGCTGAGCCATGGCTGCAACCAGTTCGGCCTGCGCCTTGGCATAGTCGATGTCGGCACTGCGGTTATGCAGGGCTTCTTCGGCTTTCTTGCGCGCATCCTCGGCCTTGGCTTCGTCCAGGTCGTGACCGCGGATGGCGGTATCGGCCAGCACGGTCACCCGATTCGGCTGCACTTCCAGGATGCCACCGGCAACGAAGACGAACTCTTCCTCGTTCTTGCCGGGCAGCTTGATGCGCACCGCGCCCGGACGGATCCGGGTGATCAGCGGCGTGTGCTGGGGAAAGATGCCCAGTTCGCCGGACTCGCCGGGGAGGACGACGAACTCGGCCTCGCCCTCGAAGATCGATTCTTCTGCGCTGACGACGTCGACGTGAATGGTGCTCATGCGGCGAATTTCCTCGAGAGGTCTGCAGGCGCCCCGCGCAGGCGCGGGGCACGGTCGGTCACTTCAGGCTCTTGGCCTTCTCGAAGGCCTCGTCAATGGTGCCGACCATGTAGAACGCCTGCTCGGGCAGTGCGTCGCACTC
>JBILSK010000326.1:0-3687 GCA_044372165.1 Burkholderiaceae bacterium
CGGTGCAGGCAGACGGGCCTGCAACCATGCGCGTAATGCGCCGGGTTGCAGCGCTCGCCCCGAATGGCTGACCGCGTAACCCACCAGGGTCCTGACCGTTCCAGTCTCTCCTCGAACCACAACCGCTGCAGCCCGCACTTCAGGGTGCGACGCGAGCACGGCTTCGACCTCGCCGAGCTCGACACGATGGCCACGAATCTTCACCTGATGATCCGTGCGTCCGATGAATTCGAGCTGTCCGTCGTCTCGCCAGTAACCCCGATCCCCGGTGCGATACAGCCTGGCCTGCGGGCTGCTGTCGAAGGGGTCGACCACGAATCGCTCTTGCGTCAGCAAGGGGTTGCGCCAGTAGCCCCGCGCAACGGCGGCACCTCCGATCCAGATGTCGCCGGGCGTGCCGATGGGCGCCAGTTGCATGTGCGGGTCCAGTACATGCACACGGGTATTCGTGATGGGTGTACCGATGGGGGGCAGGTCGGGCCAGCCGCTCGGCGCATCGGGAAGGAGGTGCGCCGTGACGACGTGTGTTTCGGTCGGGCCGTAGTGGTTCCACAACCTGCAGCCCGGCATGCGTTCAAAGAACTGCCGAATGTCGGGTGTGATCCGCAAGGCTTCGCCCGCGATGAAGACTTCTCGAAGCGATGCTGGATAACGCCCGCTTCTGACTGCTGCCTGGGCAAGATAGTCGAGCATCACAACCGGCAGGAAGAGCCGCTCCATGCCGTCGCGTTCCAGCATCTCCAGCAGTGCCGATGGATCGCGCCTGATGTGGTTCTCGACGAGAACCAGCGTTCCACCGGAAGTCCAGGTCGAAAAGATTTCCTGGAACGACACATCGAAGCCCAGGCTGGCGAACTGCAAGGTACGTGCGCGTCCGTTCGAGCAGGTCGCCTGCCATTCGAGCAGATTGACCAGCGGACCGTGCGGCATCGCGACGCCCTTGGGCCGACCTGTGGAGCCCGAGGTGTAGAGCACGTACGCAAGCGAGTCGGCGCGCGACACGCCACGCAGTGCCATCCGATCGGCAGGCGCGCAGGGCGCGGCTTCGCTTGGGTTGACGACGTGCAACTGCAAGGCCGAGTCGACCGCGATGGTATCGCTGTCGGTGATGATCACGGTCGCGCCCGAGGCGTGCAACACATCCTGTTGGCGTTGCTGCGGCCACTCGGGGTCGATGGGCAGGTAGGCACCGCCTGCCTTGAGGGCGGCAAGGATCGAGACCATCCGTTCGATGGGGCCTGCAACGCTGACCGCCACGATTGAATCGGGTCCGACGCTCAGGCCTGCAAGGCGCTGCGCCAGGCAATCTGCCTGCCAATCGAGTTCGGCGTAGGTGAGTTGCCTGTTCTTGAAGACCAGTGCGATGGCCTCGGGGGTCCGATCCACCTGTTGCGCAAAGCGTTCATCGACGGTTCGACCCACACGAGGCTCGCCCTCACCGACCTGCCAGGTCTCGATCCGCTCACGTTCTGGCGAAGGGAGCAGATCCAGAAGGGCTGTGCAGACCTCCGGTTCATTGATCAAGGCCCTGAACAGCGTGAAGAATCGTGCGATGAGGCGATCGATGCTCGCCGCATGAAAAAGGCCGGTGTCATAGATCAGTTCCCCGTTCACGCTGCCATCGCCCATGCGGCGAAGGAAGAACTCCAGATCGAACCGGGCGTCCACGGGTCGAAGGTGCAGCCGCTCCGATGCCAGCTCGGCCATGCCACTCAACGACGGCACGGGCGTCGCGATGAATTGCAGCATGACCTGAAAGATCGGGTTGCGGCTGGCATCCCGACCGATTTTCAGCGCCTTGACGATCTGCTCGAAAGGCAGCTCCTGATGGCTGTAGGCATCGATGGAAGTGTCACGGACCTGCGTGAGCAGTTGTCGAAAACTCTGCTGCGTGGTGAACCGCGTGCGGATCGCAAGCGTGTTGACGAAGAATCCGACCAGGGGCTCGAGGCTTGGATCATTGCGTCCCCAGATCGGAACGCCGATCGAGAAGTCTTCCTGCTGACTGATTCGATTCAGAAGCAGTGCAACCGCCGCGAGAAACCCCATGTGCAGGGTTGCGCCCTCGGACCGACAGAGCGCCTCGAAGCGAGCCAGAAGTGCGGGTTCGAACGCGAAGCATGCGCTGGCACCTGTGCGCCGACGGCTGGGCGAACGCGGCCCATCGGTGGGGAGCGCGATTGGCTCCAGGCCGTCAAGCTGCCGCGTCCAGTAGTTCAGAAGCTCCTCGAGGCGTCTGCCCTGGAGTCGTTCGCGCTGCCACGCTGCAAAGTCCTGGTAATGCACCGCAAGTGGAGCGAGGGATGCAGGGGTGCCGTGGCAAAAGGCGTTGTAAAGCGCCACCAGATCGTCCGACAACACAGTGCGCGACCATCCGTCCGAGGCAATGTGATGATGGTTGAGCATCAGGACATGCTCGGTCGGTCCCAGCGCAAGCAAGCGTCCCCGGATCAGCAGACCCGACTCGAGATCAAACGGCCTTGCGTCCTCCTGCCTCAGCCAATCGTCGATGGCCTGTCCACAGGTGCGATCGCCTGCATCGTCGGTTTCAAGCTGAAAGAGGGGGCGAGGATGGATGGACTGCAGCAGGCTGTCTGCTTCCAGCCGAAACGAGGTGCGCAGCGTGGGATGCCGCTCGATCAGCCCATTCAGCGCCTGATCGAGAGCGGCCCGGTTGAGCACACCCCGAAGTCGCCAGGCCGCGATCAGGTGATACGCCGTACTGTCCGGTTCTGCATGGTGAAGAAACCAGAGTCTGGCCTGGCCGAAAGACGCCGGGAACGAATCAATGCCATCCTGACGAAGGCTGGGCAGCGCAGTCGCGACAGGAATGAGGGTGCGCTTGGGCACGACCGATTGCGCACCCGACAGCAGTTGCTCCAGCCGATGCGCGAGGGTGCTGACGCTCGGGCAGGAAAACACCAGCGTGGGACTCAACTCCACGCCCAGCCTTTGCTCCAGTCTGAGGATCACGCTGATGCTGGACAGCGAGTCTCCTCCGAGCAGAAAGAAGTTGGCGTCCCGGCCTGCATCGCTCAGCCCGAGCACCTCGGCAAAGGTCGAGGCGACCACCTGCTCCAGGTCTCCCTGGATGGGCAACGAGGTCGTGGGCATCTGATCGGCGAGCCATCCGGCCATTCCGATCCGCTGAAGCTTGCCCGTGCTGCCGCGGGGCAAGGACTGCACGAAGACGATACCGGACGGCACTTCGTGGGCAGCCAGCGTCGTGATCAGGTGATCCCTGAGTTCCTGCTCGCCGGTGGTGGCACCGGTGCGAAGCACTACCGCGGCCATGAGGTCCTCGCCCAGCGTCGCATGGGGCAAGGCGAAGGCCAGTGCTTCGGCCACGGCAGGATGTCGTTGCAGTGCTTCATCGACACGAAGGGGGCTGACCTTCATTCCGCCGCGGTTGATCATTTCCTTGATCCGTCCGGTCAGCGTCAGGTGGCCCTGCTCATCGAGATGTCCCTGATCCCCTGTGCGGAACCAGCGCTCGCCCCGCTCGTCCAGGGCCCAGCCGCTGTGATCCGCCCCTTCATAGCCCGGAGTGACGCTGTCGCCACGAATGGCCACTTCTCCCGTACTGCCAGTGATGCAATGCTCGCCTGTGGCCGTCAGCACAGCGACCTCGGGCCCTGCCGCCGGGCCGACAGTCCCGGGGCGATGCGCCACGCCGCTTTCCGGTAG
>JBILSK010000328.1:0-3679 GCA_044372165.1 Burkholderiaceae bacterium
TCGAAGGTCGGGCCCGCGGTGACCAGGGCTCGTCGGCCTGCCAACACCTTGGGCACGAAAAAGGCGATCGTCTCCTCGACCAGCTCCTGGGCTTCGAGCATGCGCCCATCGCCGACCTCGCCGCAGGCCTGCTCGCCGCTGCCCGGCCCCAGCACCGCCACGCCATCGGCCTGCAGCAGGGCGAGGTTGCGTTGGGTGGCTGCCGCCTGCCACATCTGCCGGTTCATGGCCGGGGCCACCAGCAGCGGACAGTCGCGGGCCAGCGCCAGGGTGCTGAGCAGGTCGTCGGCCAGGCCGTGGGCGAGCTTGGCCATGAAGTCTGCGGTGGCCGGCGCGACCAGAATGGCATCGGCACCGCGGGACAGATCGATGTGCGGCATGCCGTTGGCGATCCGACCGTCCCAGGCGTCGCTGTAGACCGGGCGGCCGGTCAGGGCCTGAAAGGTGGCCGGGCCGATGAACTGGGTGGCCGCCTCGGTCATCACCACCTGTACGGTGGCGCCGCGGCGCTGCAGCTCGCGGGCCAATTCGCAGGCCTTGAAGGCGGCCACGCCGCCGGTCACGCCCAGCAGCAGGTGCCGGCCAGCCAGCTCGCCGGATTGGGCCCCGGAAACCGTCGGGTTCATGGGCAGGTTCGAGGAAAGGGATTCGGTCATTCAGCGACTCTTGCCGACGCGCATCAGTTCGTCAAGGATGAGCAGGCCGGCCCCGATGGTGATGGCCGCATCGGCCACATTGAAGGCCGGAAAGAACCAGCGTTCGCCCCAGTGCACCAGGACGAAGTCGCACACCTTGCCGGCCGCGATGCGGTCGATCAGATTGCCCACGGCCCCGGCCAGGATCAGCGTGAGCGCCATGCCGAACAGGCGCTGCGACCCATGGCGCGCGAGCAGATACAGGATGAAGGCGGCGGCCACGATACCGATGCCGACGAAGAACCAGCGCTGCCATCCGCCGGCGCCAGCCAGGAAACTGAAGGCGGCACCGGTGTTGTAGACCAGGGTCAGGTCCAGCCATCCCGGAATCAGGACGAGTCGCTCGCCCAGCCGGAAATGCTTGATGACGGCAAACTTGGTCAGCTGGTCGATGATCACCAGCAGGGCGGCGATCGCCAGCCACGCACCGAGGCGCGGGCGTGCGGTGCGGGACGGGCTGCGTCGAGGTGATGAACTGCGTGCCATGCCGGCCTCAGGCGCAGTGGCGCGGCTCGCCCGCGCCATGCAGGTTGCTCACGCAGCGGCCGCACAGCCCGGGATACGCGGTGTCCGCGCCGGTGTCTTCGCGCCAGTGCCAGCAGCGCTCGCACTTGGCATGCGGGCTTGCGGTGACTTCAATGCGGCCGATGGACTCGTCGCTGGTGTCATCGTTGTCGGCTTCGCGCAGCCGGGCTGCCGAGGTGATCAGCACGAAGCGCAGGTCGTTGCCCAGGCTGGCCAGGTCCTCGAACAGCATGCCGCGCGCGCTCACATCGACTTCGGCCTGCAAGGAAGAGCCGATGGCCCCGGTGGTCCGCACGGCCTCGATGGCACGCGTGACTTCGCCGCGCCAGGTCCGCAGGCGGGTCCATTTCGCCAGCAGGGCCTCGCTGTCGGTCAGCTCGGGAAAGCTGTGCCAGACCTGGGTGAAGACCGTCTCGCCCTGGCTTGCCCAGGTCCTGGGGGCCAGCAGCGGCCAGGCTTCTTCGGCGGTGAAGGACAGCACCGGAGCCATCGCCTTCACCAGCGACTGCGTGATGTGCCACAGCGCGGTCTGCGCCGAGCGGCGCGCCGTCGAGCCCGCGGCGGTGGTGTAGAGGCGGTCCTTGAGCACATCGAGGTAGAAGCCACCGAGGTCCTCGGAGCAATAGGTCTGCAGTCCCGCCACCACCGGATGGAACTCGTAGCGTCCGTAGGCGGCGACGATGTCGTCCTGCCACTGACGGGCCCGGGCGATGGCGTAGCGGTCGACCTCGAGCAGCTGAGCCAGCGGCACGGCATCGGTGTCGATGTCGAAGTCGGCCAGATTGGCCAGCAAGAAGCGCAGCGTGTTGCGGATGCGGCGATAGGCCTCGACCACACGCTTGAGAATCTCTTCGGACAGCGACAGCTCGCCGGAGTAGTCGGTGGACGCCACCCAAAGTCGCAGCACCTCGGCGCCCAGTGTGTCGGACACCTTTTGTGGCAGGAATACATTGCCCAGCGACTTGCTCATCTTGCGGCCTTCGCCGTCGACGATGAAGCCGTGGGTCAGCAGCGCCTTGTAGGGCGCGATGCCGTCGGTCATGCAGGCGGTGAGCAGCGAAGAATGGAACCAGCCGCGGTGCTGGTCGCTGCCTTCCAGGTACAGGTCGGCCGGGAACACCGACTGCTCGGCGTGCGAGCCGCGCAGCACGGTCTGGTGCGTGCTGCCGGAGTCGAACCAGACATCCAGCGTGTCGCGGTTCTTCTCGTAGTCTTTCGCCTCGTCACCCAGCAGCTCGCGCGGATCCAGGCTCTGCCAGGCTTCGATGCCGCCTTGCTCGATGCGCTGCGCGACCTGCTCGAGCAGCTCGGGCGTGCGCGGATGCAGGGCGCCGGTTTCCTTGTGGATGAAGAAGGCCATCGGCACGCCCCACTGACGCTGGCGCGACAGCGTCCAGTCCGGCCGGTTGGCGATCATCGCGCGCAGGCGCGCCTTGCCCCAGGCTGGATAGAAGTCGGTGGCCTCGATCGCGTCCAGGGCGCGCTCGCGCAGCGTGCGGCCCTGATGCGGCTGCAGATCCATGCCGGCAAACCATTGGCTGGTCGCACGATAGATGATGGGCGTCTTGTGACGCCAGCAGTGCATGTAGCTGTGCGAGAAACGCTCGACCTTCAGCAGGGTGCCGGCTGCCTTCATCACCTCGACGATCTTCGGGTTGGCCTCCCAGATCGACAGTCCCCCCCAGTGCGGCAGGCCGGCTGCGTAGCGGCCATCGCCCATCACCGGGCCGAGGATCTCGTCGTCCTTCATGCCATAGCGCTTGCACGACAGGAAGTCCTCGATGCCGTAGGCCGGCGCCGAGTGGACGATGCCGGTACCCGTATCAAGTGTGACGTATTCGCCCAGGTAGACCGGCGACAGACGATCGAAGAAGGGGTGGCGAAATGCCTGCAACTCGAGGTCGCGACCGGTGCAGGTCGCCAGCACCGTGCCCTGCATGTTCCAGGCGGTCATGCAGGCCTCGATGCGCTCGCGCGCCAGCAGGAACAGGACGGGCGCGCCCTCGCGCTCGGCCGAGACCAGCGCGTACTCGAAGTCGGGGTGCAGGTTCAGCGCCTGGTTGGCGGGCAGGGTCCAGGGTGTGGTGGTCCAGATCACGGCCCAGCCCGGCACATCCGGCAGCGACTGCAGGCCGAAGGCCTGCGCCAGCTTGGCGCGGTCGGTGAACGCGAAGCCGACGTCCACCGCGAGGTCGGTCTTGTCCTGGTACTCGACTTCGGCTTCGGCCAGGGCCGAGCCGCAATCGAAGCACCAGTTCACCGGCTTGAGGCCGCGATAGACAAAGCCGGCTTCCATGATCCGGCCCAGCGTGCGCAGTTCGTCGGCCTCGTTGCTCGGGGCCATGGTGAGGTAAGGGTTCTCCCACTCGCCCAGAACGCCCAGACGCTTGAAATCAGACCGCTGCCGCTCGATCTGCTCGGTGGCATAGGCGCGAGACTTCGCCTGGACCTCGGCGGCG
>JBILSK010000327.1:0-3679 GCA_044372165.1 Burkholderiaceae bacterium
GCGAGGCAACAGTGGGGCTCAAGCACTTGAGACAATTTCGGGCAACCCGCCGCCAGGGCGGCGGGCTCCCGAACGACGCGGCTTACTTGTCGTCGCGATCGGTCAGCTTGGCACGCAGCAGGGCACCGAGGTTGGTGGTACCCGTGGCAGCGCCGGTTTCCGCCTGCATACGCTGCAGCGTCTCGGCGGTCTCGACGTTGTCCTTGGCCTTGATCGACAGGCTGATCGAACGGTTCTTGCGGTCGACGTTGATGATCATCGCTTCAACCGAATCGCCTTCCTTCAGGTGATTGCGAGCATCTTCGACACGATCACGCGAGATCTCGGAGGCACGCAGGTAGCCGTCGATGTCACCATCGATGCCCACCACGGCGCCCTTGGCGTCAACGCTCTTCACCGTGCCGATGATCACGACGCCCTTCTCGTGGTTCGAGGCGTAGCTGGTGAACGGATCACCGTCGAGCTGCTTGATACCCAGCGAGATGCGCTCACGCTCGACGTCGATCGCCAGCACCACCGCGCCGACCTCATCGCCCTTCTTGAAGTCGCGGACGGCTTCTTCGCCGGCCTTGCTCCAGGACAGGTCGGACAGGTGCACCAGGCCATCGATGCCACCGGGCAGGCCGATGAACACGCCGAAGTCGGTGATCGACTTGATCGAGCCCTGGACCTTGTCACCCTTGCGGTGGTTGTCGGCGAATTCCTGCCACGGGTTCGGACGGCACTGCTTCATGCCGAGCGAGATACGGCGACGGTCTTCGTCGATCTCCAGGACCATGACTTCGACCTCGTCACCCAGCGACACCACCTTGCCGGGGTTGACGTTCTTGTTGGTCCAGTCCATCTCCGACACGTGCACCAGACCTTCGATGCCCGGCTCGATTTCGACAAACGAGCCGTAGTCAGTGATGTTGGTGACCTTGCCGAACATGCGGGTGCCGGTCGGGTAACGGCGCGAAATGCCCACCCAGGGATCGTCGCCCAGCTGCTTGACGCCCAGCGAGACGCGATTCTTTTCCTGGTCGAACTTCAGGACCTTAGCGGTCACTTCCTGGCCGACAGCCAGCACTTCCGACGGGTGACGCACGCGACGCCAGGCCATGTCGGTGATGTGCAGCAGGCCATCGATGCCGCCCAGGTCGATGAACGCGCCGTAATCGGTGATGTTCTTGACCGTGCCCTTGACGATGGAGCCTTCGGCCAGGGTCTCGAGCAGCTTGGCACGCTCTTCGCCCTGCGACAGCTCGATCACTGCGCGACGCGACAGCACAACGTTGTTGCGCTTGCGGTCGAGCTTGATGACCTTGAAGTCCATGGTCTTGCCCTCGAAGGGCGTGGTGTCCTTGACCGGACGCATGTCGATCAGCGAACCCGGCAGGAAAGCGCGGATGCCGTTGGTCATGACGGTGAGGCCGCCCTTCACCTTGCCGGTGATGGTGCCGCTCACGAGTTCACCGTCATCGAGCGCACGCTCGAGGTTGACCCAGGCAGCCAGACGCTTGGCACGGTCACGCGACAGGCGGGTCTCGCCATAGCCGTTCTCGAGCGAATCGATGGCCACCGAGACAAAGTCGCCTTCCTTGACATCGAGTTCGCCACGGTCGTTGTGGAATTCCTCGATGGGAATGAAGCTCTCGGATTTCAGGCTGGCATTGACCACCACGAAGTTGTGATCGATGCGGACCACCTCGGCGGTGATCACTTCGCCCTGACGCATCTCCTGCTTGGAGAGCGACTCTTCGAAGAGCGCGGCAAAACTTTCGGTCTCGGGGTTGAAAGCAGTGTTCATCTAAGTCCAGTGTGATCTCGCCGGAAGCGGGTATCCGGGACGACTGCGAGCAGCGCCCGGGGTTGGGTTGGGGTTCATGGCCCCGACTCCGGCGGTGTTTGAAAGACGATCGCGAACGATCGCTACCCGCGCCCCGCCCAGCGGCCCATCACCTGCCCGACGGTCTGTTCGACGTCAAGATGGGTGGAATCGAGGAGGAACGCCCCTTCAGCAGGAACCAGAGGTGCCGCAGTGCGCCCGCTGTCGCGCGCGTCACGGTCACGAAGGTCCTGCAAAAGACCGTCGATATTAGCAGAAAAGCCTTTGTCGATCAACTGCTTATGGCGTCGCTGTGCGCGCGACTCGGCACTGGCCGTCAGGAACACCTTGAGACGCGCATCCGGGAACACGACCGTGCCCATGTCACGCCCGTCGGCCACCAGCCCGGGGGCACGGCGAAACCGTCGCTGGACCTCAAGCAGGGCGCGCCGCACCTCGGCATGCACCGCCACACGGGAGGCGCCATTTCCGACCGTCTCGGTCCGGATGGCGTCGGAAACATCCTCGCCGGCCAGGAGAATGCGGCCGTCAAGCTCGAAGACGATTTCCAGCCCCTGCGCAAGCGGCGCCACGGCCTGCTCATCGTCGAGGTTCACGCCTTGGCGCAGTGCCCGCAGGGCGGTCAAGCGATAGAGCGCGCCACTGTCGAGGTAGTGAAACCCAAGCGCACCAGCCACCCGCTGCGCCACCGTCCCCTTGCCCGAGGCGGTCGGCCCGTCGATGGTCAGCACCGGCGGCAGATCAACCCTCATTCGATCTCGACCGCGATCCCGACGGACTTCGCGAGTTCGATGAAACCAGGAAAGGATGTCCCCACGTTGAGGGTGTCTTGAATGCGGATCGGCGCAGAAGCTCGCAAAGAGGCAACCGCGAACGACATCGCCGGACGGTGATCGCCGTGCGCATCGACCTCGCCGCCCGCAAAGACCTCGGCGTGATCGCCGCGCCCCTCGATCACCATGCCATCCGGTGTCGGGGTGGCCGAGATGCCCAGACGACGCAGGCCCTCGGCCATCACGGCAATACGGTCGGACTCCTTCACCCGCAACTCCTCGGCGCCGCTGACGACCGTGCGACCCTCCGCGCAGGCAGCGGCGACGAACAGCGCCGGAAATTCGTCGATGGCCAGCGGCACCAGCGCCTCCGGCACGTGAATGCCGCGCAGACGAGACGACCGGATGCGCAGGTCGGCAACTGGCTCGCCCCCGACGGTGCGCTGGTTCTCCAGTGTCAGGTCAGCCCCCATCAACTTCAGAATATCGATCACCCCGGTTCGAGTCGGGTTCACACCCACATGGCGGATCAGCAGATCGGCCTCACGGGCGATTGCACCGGCCACCAGAAAGAAGGCTGCTGACGAGATGTCGGAGGGCACATCGATGTCGGTCGCCTGCAGTGCCTGTCCGCCACGCACCGAAACGGTCGCCCCCTCGACACCCACCTCGACGCCAAACGCGGTCAGCATCCGCTCGGTGTGATCACGGGTCGGCGCGGGTTCGGTGACCCGCGTCGTGCCCTCGGCATACAGGCCGGCCAGCATCAAGGAGGACTTGACCTGCGCGCTGGCGATCGGCATGTCATAGGCAATCGCCTTCAGCTGCGGGACAGCACGCACGGTCAAGGGCGGGCAACCGCCCTGGGATTCGATCTGCGCGCCCATCGCCGCCAGCGGCTCGGTCACCCGCTTCATCGGTCGCCGGCTCAGACTGGCGTCACCCACCAGTCGAGACTCGAAGCCCTGGCCGGCCAGCAGTCCGCACAGCAGGCGCATGGAGGTGCCCGAGTTGCCACAGTCGAGATCGACCGAAGGCGCCTGCAGGCCATGCATCCCGACGCCCTGGATGGTCACCC
>JBILSK010000329.1:0-3663 GCA_044372165.1 Burkholderiaceae bacterium
TCTGCCGATTCTCACCGCAGCGGGTCGCCAGCGTACGCTCGCCCTGGCGCCGTATGCGCCGATTCGCGGCCACACTGAGGCACGGCCCGCGCCGGCACCTGAAAGCAGCGCGACATGACCGCCATCGGTGCCTTTGTCTGGGCCTTGAAGCGCGACCTCGGCCTGGCCGTGCGACGCAGCGCCGACGCACTGAACGTGCTCGGCTTTTTCGTGCTGGCCTGCTCGATGTTCCCGTTGGCCATCGGACCGCAGCGCGACTGGCTGCAGCGCATCGGCCCGGGCGCGATCTGGGTTGCGGCGCTGCTGGCCGTGATGCTCGCGCTGCCGCGCCTGTTCGAGCACGACCATGTCGATGGCACGCTCGACGCCATGATCGCCAGCGGCCGCTCGTTGGCCGCGCTGGTGGGCGGCAAGCTGCTGGCCGCCTGGCTGGTGACCGGCCTGCCGCTGGTCGTCCTGGCCCCGGTGCTGGCGCTGGCCTTCGATCTGCCCGGTCACGCCATTCCCGTGCTGATGCTGTCGCTGCTGCTCGGCACGCCGGTGTTGCTGGCCATCGGCGCGGTGGCCACCGCACTCACCCTGGGCTTGCAGGCCGGGCCCACCCTGGTCACCCTGCTGTGCCTGCCGCTCTATGTTCCGGTGCTGGTCTTTGGCGCCGGCGCCGTCGAGGCCGAGACCGCCGGGCTGTCGGGGTCAGCGCATCTGGCCCTGCTGGGCGCTGGTATGCTCATGGCCAGCCTGATAGCGCCTGCGGTGGCAGCCTTGGCCCTGCGCATCTCGGTCGAATGACCCCGACTGCATGAACCTCTTCAGATTCGCCGCCCCCCAGATCTTCTATCCGCTCGCCGGCAAGCTGGTGCCCTGGTTTTCCGGTGCCGCACTGCTGCTCGGCATCGCCGGGCTGGTGGTCGGCTTCGGCATTGCACCCACCGACTTCCAGCAGGGCGAGGTCTACCGGATCATCTTCATCCATGTGCCCTCGGCCTGGATGGCCATGTTCATCTATCTGGTGATGGGCGCCTACGCAGTCATGACCCTGGTGTGGCGCTCGCGCCTGTCCGCAATGATGTCGCGCGCACTGGCCCCCACTGGCGCACTGATGGCAGCGATTGCGCTGTACACCGGGGCGATCTGGGGCAAGCCGACCTGGGGCGCCTGGTGGGTCTGGGATGCGCGCCTCACCTCGACCCTGATTCTGCTGTTCCTTTACATCGGCTACATCGCCCTGCTGAGTGCGATCGAGGACCCCCAGCGCGCCGACCGCGCCGGTGCCCTGTTGCTGCTGGTGGGCGTGGTCAATGTGCCGATCATCTATTTTTCGGTGCGCTGGTGGAACACGCTGCACCAGGGCGCCAGCGTCAGCCTGACTGCGGCACCCAAGATGGCCCGGACCATGCTCACCGGCATGCTGCTGATGAGCCTGGCCGCCTGGATGTACTCGATCGCGGCTGCACTGCACCGAGTTCGTTCGATCATCCTGGAACGCGAACGGCACACCCGTTGGGTGCGCACGCTGATCGGCTGATCCATGGAGAGCCTGACATGACCGAGCTGCACTGGAACTTCGTCGCCGCGGCCTATGGCTTGACCTTCGTGATGCTGCTGATCGAGTGGATCATGCTGCGGTCGCGCCGCCGCCAGGCCATCGCACGGGTCCGTCGCGAACGCGATCTGGACGATGCGCCCGCCCCTCACGATCTGCCCTGACAGGACCTGTCGCCCACCATGAATGCAGTCCCACCGGTCTCGACGTCGAGGATGTCGCCCCGCGCCCGTCGCCTGACCTGGATCGCCGTCGGCGTCGCCGTGCTGTCGGTGGCGGTCGGCCTGGTGCTCTATGCCCTGTCGTCCAATATCGTGTTCTTCTTCACGCCCTCTCAGATCGCCGCCAATGAGGCCCCCAAGGGGCGGGCCTTTCGGGTCGGCGGTCTGGTCGAGCCCGACTCGGTCAAGCGCGAAGGACTGGAGGTGAGCTTTCGCATCACCGACAGCGCCAAGACCATCCCGGTGAGCTATCGAGGCACGCTGCCGGACCTGTTCAAGGAAGGCAAGGGCGTGGTCGCACAAGGTGCCCTGGGTGCCGACGGGGTCTTTCGGGCCTCCGAGGTGCTGGCCAAGCACGACGAGAACTACATGCCCCCTGAAGCCGCCGAAGCCCTCAAGAAGGCCGGACACCCGATGCAGACCCCCACGCTGAAGCAACCATGATCGCGGAAATCGGACACTTCGCCCTGTGGCTGGCCATGGCCGTGGCACTGGTGCAGGGCCTGGCGGCGCTCACCGGAGCACAGCGTGCCGCAGGGCCGCTGATGCGGGCCGGCTTCAACGCCGCCCATGCGCAGTTTGCGCTGGTGCTGTTTGCCTGGCTGAGCCTGGCCAGCGCCTTCGTCGACAACGACTTCTCGCTGGTCAATGTCGCGTCCAACTCGAACTCGCAACTGCCCTTGGCCTATCGGATCGCGGCCAGCTGGGGCTCGCACGAAGGCTCGCTGCTGATGTGGGCCCTGATGCTGGCGGGCTGGACCGCCGCGGTGAACACCTTCGGCACGGCGCTTCCCACGGTCTTTCGCGCCCGGGTGATCGGCGTGCTGGGCCTGGTGGCCACCGGCTTTCTGGCCTTCACCCTGTTCACCTCCAACCCCTTCCTGCGCCAGCTGCCGGCACCCGCCGATGGCCGTGACCTCAACCCGCTGCTGCAGGACCCCGGCATGGTGATCCACCCGCCGATGCTCTACATGGGCTACGTCGGCTTTTCCGTGGCCTTCGCCTTTGCGGTGGCCGCGATGCTGGGCGGTCGGGTCGATGCCGCCTGGACCCGCTGGGCACGCCCCTGGACCACGGCCGCGTGGGCGTTTCTCACGGTCGGTATCGCCCTGGGCAGCGCCTGGGCGTACTACGAGCTCGGCTGGGGCGGCTGGTGGTTCTGGGATCCCGTGGAGAACGCCTCCTTCATGCCCTGGCTGGTCGGCACCGCACTGATGCACTCGCTGATCGTGACAGAACGACGCGGGGGCTTCCGCGCCTGGACCCTGCTGCTGGCGATTGCCGCCTTCAGCCTGTCGCTGCTGGGCACCTTCCTGGTTCGCTCAGGGGTGCTCACCTCGGTGCATGCCTTTGCCACCGACCCGACCCGGGGAGTCTTCATCCTCGGCTTTCTGGTGGTGGTGGTCGGCAGCTCGCTCACGCTGTTCGCGATCCGCGCACCGGGCATCAGCGGCAATGTTGCACCGGCCCGCTTTTCGGCCAGTTCACGCGAAGGCTATCTGCTGGCCAACAACCTGCTGATGATCACCGCCGCTGCATCGATCCTGCTGGGCACGCTTTATCCACTGGTGCTGGACACCCTGGGCCTCGCGAAGATTTCGGTGGGCCCGCCTTACTTCGAGGCGGTGTTCTTTCCGCTGATGGCGCCCGCCGCCTTTCTGATGGGCATCGGCCCGATCGCCCGCTGGCGACAGGCCCCGATCCCCGAGATCGCGCAGCGCCTGAAGTGGGCCTTCATCGTGGCCGTGCTGGCCACGGTCGCGATCGGCCTGAGCTCAGGTCGGTTTGGCGAGACCGGATCGCTCTGGGGCCTGATCGCCTTTGCCATCGGCATCTTCCTGGGCCTGTGGCTGATCGCTGCCAGCGTCGTGGCAGTGATCGATCGTGCCGCCCAGATCA
>JBILSK010000330.1:0-3660 GCA_044372165.1 Burkholderiaceae bacterium
CGCGGCGTCCTCCGGGGTCATGAACGAGAGGGCGGGCCCGCTCTGGACGATGACACGATGAAACAGACCGTGCGCAGCAGGCATGGCCATCAGCGCGCTGATCTTGGCCCCGCCGCCGGACTGGCCAAACAGGGTCACGCACTCTGGGTCGCCGCCGAACGCGGCGATGGTGTCGCGCACCCAGCGCAGCGCGGCCACGATATCCAGCATGCCGGACAAGCCGGAGGCGGCATGGGGTTCATCGGTGGGTTCGCCCAGAGACAGAAACCCGGGCAAGCCCAGCCGGTGGGTGATGGACACCACCACCACATCCTGGCCTGCGGCCAGGCGTGCGCCATCGGTCCAGGGGGTCCAGCCAGTGCCCGAGATGAAAGCACCGCCATGCAGCCAGACCATCACCGGGCGCAGGGTCCCGTCGCGCGCCGCAGGGGTCCAGACATTGAGCGTCAGGCACTGCTCCGATTGGGGCAGAGTGCTGTCCGGGTAGACCGCGCGCAGGTCGGGCGGAAAGTTGAACGTGTTGGTCGGCTGTGGGGCCTGCGGGCCCGGTGTGAAGGCATCCAGCACGCCGCTCCAGGACTGCGCAGGCTGAGGCGGCAGGAATCGATGTGCGCCGCCCGTGTCGGCGCCGTAGGGAATGCCCAGAAAGGCATCGGCGCCTTCGCGTCGCTGCCCCCGTACGTGGCCATTCGGCGTCTCGATGACGGGATGAACGTTCTGAGCCGAGCTGGAAGCGGTCATTGCGGCACACGTGCAGTCAGGGGGGACAGGTCGACGAGATTAACGTGTTCGGCTTCGCAGGACTCACTGCCGCCGCGGTGTGGGCCCGAATTCCCGGATTAGACGAGAAGTCTAGTCTGTCCTGATATACTGTCGACAGTCCTGTCTGTGGCTCGCGCTCGTCGAGTCCTGCCCAAGGCGCTTCCCCTTTACCCAAAAAAAGCCTGAAATTTAGGAGAGTTCCCTGTGAGTGTGATTCGCTATCTGGCCGCCCCGGCCCTGTTCGCCTGTTCGTCCCTCGCCATGGCTGCCGGCTTCAACGGCTTCTCAGTGCAGCTGGGCGCCGGCATGGGGATGGCCCAGACCGAACTGACGAACTACAGCCCGGACGGCACGGTCGGTGACAACAGCGCCTTCGGCAATCTGGCGCTGAACTATTCAAAAGCATTTGGTCAGTTCAACCTGGCCGGTGGCCTGTTCATGCAGCTGGGCAACATGAACTCGGGTTCGCTGCGCAGCTTTGCGGCCGACACGGGCGGTGTCTGGTCGGACAGCTTCAAGCTGAAGAAGATCTGGGGTGTCTCGATCGAGCCGGGTTTCAACCTGAGCCCCTCGACCCTAGTCTATGGCAAGTTCAGCTACGTGCAAGCCAGTGGCGAGAACACCTATGACTACGGTGGTGGCGACGCCGGTTCGGCGACCCGCAAGCACGGCGGCTTCGGCTACGGCGTGGGTGCCCGGTTCAACTTCAGCTCGAACCTCTACGGCATGATCGAAGTCGAGCAGGTGCAATTCGACTCCAAGTCGTACTACAACGATGTGCCCGAGACCTACAAGCCGAGCATGCTGCGCGGTATCGTCGGTGTAGGCTACCGGTTCTTCTGATCGGCTGACCGAACTCGGTCACTGATCACCCGCGAGGCGCCCGAATTCGGGCGCCTTTTTCATTTCAGGAGATCACCCGATGACGCTTGCAATGAGCTGGTCCGAATGGGCCCGGCATGACGCAGTTGCCCTGGCCGCGCGCCTGCGCGCAGGCGAACTGAGCCCGGCCGAGCTGGCGGCGCAAGCCCGTGCCGCGATCGCCCAGGTCAATGGTGCGATCGATGCGGTGGTCGAGGTGTTCGACGATGCCGTGGTCGATCCAGTGCGCAACGGTACCCGTCTTGCGGGTGCGTTTGCTGGGGTGCCTTTCCTGATGAAGGACCTGGGACCCACCGTCAAGGGGCGCCTGCAGGAGTTCGGCTCGCAGCTGATGCAAGGCAATCGGCCCAGCGAAGATGCCTTTCTCACCACGAAAATCCGCCAGGCGGGCCTGAACATCATCGGCCGCACCACGACGCCCGAATTCGGCGTGTGCAGCTCGGTGGAAAACGCGCTGCATCTCACGCGCAATCCCTGGAACACCGAGTACACCTCGTATGGATCGTCGGCCGGCGCGGCAGCCATCGTGGCGGCGGGCGTGCTCCCCCTGTCGCATGGCACGGACGGCGGCGGTTCGATCCGCATCCCGGCCGGCGCGACCGGCAACATCGGTCTGAAGGTCTCGCGCGGCGTGTTTTCTCTGGCTCCCGGGTTGTCCGACCTGTCGGGCCTGGTGTCCATCCAGGGCGTGATCAGTCGCACGGTGCGAGACACCGCAGCTTTCGTCGATCAGTGTCGTGGCGGCGCACCGGGCGAGTTCATGCCGTTCTGGACGCCTGCACAGTCCTGCAGTGAACTGATTCAGCGTGACCCGGGCCGACTGAGAATCGCGCTATCCCACGAGTGGGGTGATTTTCGCGCGGTACCGCACTTCGTTGCCGAACTCGAGCGCGTCGGGCGCCTGTTGGAGGGGCTGGGTCATCAGGTTGAATGGGCGCTACCGGCGGTCGATTTCCAGAGCGCGTTTGCGGCTCAGACCACCTGTTACATCAGCAATTTCGCGCAGGTGATCCAGGGCCATCTCGTGCGCCTGGGGCACGCGCGGCCGCCCGCCGATCTGCTCGAGCCGATCAACATCAAGATCTGGGAGGCCGGGCGCGATACCTCCTACTCCGCGCGTGCGGCCATGCAGGCAGTCTTCAACACCACCTCGCGCGCCTTTGGCCACTTCTTCGAGGACTGGGACATCATTCTCACGCCCATCACCGCGAAGCCCACGCCCCGGGTCGGCACGACGGAGTACCTGACCACCAGCGACAATCCGTCGGTGCACGACTGGTTCGCGAATCTGTGGCAGAACTTCGTCTACACGCCGCTGGCCAATCTGTGTGGGCTGCCTGGCCTGTCGATGCCACTGGGGCGTCAGGAGAACGGCCTGCCGCTGGGAATTCAAGCCCAGGCGCGGCAAGCGAATGATGGTCTGCTGCTGCAACTGGCCGCGCAGATCGAACGAGCCCTTGACGGGCAGTGGCACGCCGGGCGTCGACCTGCCGTGCATGTGAAGGACTGACACAGGAGCACTGAAGCAATGATCAAGGCAATCGTCACGGGACACAGCCGAGGACTGGGCGCAGCACTGGCCGCACGTCTGCTCGATCGCGGCATTGCGGTGCTGGGCATGGCCCGCGCCGCACATCCTGACCTGGGCCACGAGCGCCCCGAGTTGTTCGAGCAGGTCGCCATCGACCTGGCCGACCCTCAGGCCGTCATGCACTGGATAGACGGCGGACGCTTCGATGCCTGGCTGTCCGATGCCAGCACGGTGATGCTGGTGAACAATGCCGGCGTGGTGGAACCCATCGGGCCCTTGCACACGCAGGCGCTGTCCGCGGTGGCGCTGGCAGTGTCCCTGAATGTCACCGCGCCGCTGCTGCTGTCCGCAGCATTCGCAGCGCGCCAACAGCCGAATGCCGATTGCCGCATCCTGCATGTGTCCAGTGGTGCGGGACGCCGTGAGTTGCCGGGCTGGTCGGTGTACTGCGCCACCAAGGCCGCGCTGGACCACCACGCACGGGC
>JBILSK010000331.1:0-3650 GCA_044372165.1 Burkholderiaceae bacterium
GATGACCTGAACGTGACGAACCCCCTGTCATCGAACCGTTGCATGACGCTTGCAGGATGTGCGGGTGAAGACGAACGACCGCCACGCCCATCGCATCGAGGCCTCGCCCGAGGTGTCGCGACACCCCATGCGCATCGCTGTCGTGACAGAGACCTGGCCCCCCGAGGTCAACGGTGTCGCGATGAGCATTGCCCGCGTCGTGCATGGCCTGCAGCGCCGGCGCCACTCGATTCAACTGGTCAGGCCCCGGCAGGACAGCGAGGCGCACACAGGTTCGGGGACAGCCGGCTTGAGCGAACTCCTGACACCCGGCATGCCGGTTCCAGGCTATCCGTCGCTCAAGCTGGGGCGTCCGTGTCGACGGCTGCTGCAAGAGCGCTGGTCGACTGTGAGGCCCGATGTGGTGCACATCGCCACCGAGGGCCCGCTCGGATGGTCAGGCCTGCAGGCCGCGCGGCGGCTGGGCATTCCGGTCTCGTCCGATTTCAGGACCAACTTCGACGCCTACAGCGAGCATTACGGTCTGGGCTGGCTGCACGGGCTGATCAGGGCCTACCTGCGCCGCTTCCACAATCAGTCCGGCCTCACCACCGTTCCCACCGAGTCATTGCGTGCCGAGCTGACTCATGCCGGATTCGAGCGCATGACCGTGATTGCACGGGGCGTGGATAACGAGCGCTTCTGCCCGTCGCGGCGAAGCGAGTCGCTGCGCCAGACATGGGGTGCGGACAGCGATGACCTGGTGGTCACCTGCATCGGCCGCCTTGCCGCCGAGAAGAATCTGCATGCCGTGATGGACGCCTTCGATTCGATCAAGCTGCGGCATCCGCGCGCACGTCTCGTGCTGGTCGGGGACGGCCCCTTGCGCCAGCCCCTGGAAAACAGTCGTCCCGACACCGTGTTTGCCGGTCAGCAGACCGGCGACGCGCTCGCCGCCCATTACGCGTCAGCGGACCTGTTCCTCTTTCCCAGCCTGACCGAGACCTTCGGCAACGTGACGACCGAAGCCATGGCAAGCGGACTGCCTGTGGTGGCCTTTGCGCGCGCTGCAGCGGCCGAGCTGATCCTTGACCGGATCAATGGCCGCATCCTGCCCACGCATGACAGGGCCGGGTTCATCGCGGCGGCGCTCGAGCTGGCGGGCGACGCGCAACAGCGCCGTTGCATCGGTGAAGCAGCGAGGCGGTCGGTCTCGCGGCTGGGATGGCCGGCCATCATTGCGCAGTTCGAGGACCGACTGCGCGAGTTGGTCGCGCTCACGCCTCAGCCGCACTGACACTGTCGTGGCCTGCACCTGTCACGCGGCTGCAACCCGTGGTCACTAGTCTTGCGCCTGCCCGCACTTCGCAGCTCACTGCAAGGTCCAACGCGCCATGCGCATCGCCCCGATGACCCGTGTCTCATCCGAGACGCCCGCCTCGCTGATCGCCCTCCAGACGGACATCGAGGCTGACTCCAGAGCCGTTGTCCGGCGGCTGAGCCTCGAGCAGGCCGATGCACTCTACGAGATGCGCCTGCCGCTGGAAGAGGTCATCGGCATCAAGGCAGCACGCGACGCCACGCCTGAAGATCTGGCCGACCTGAGCGAACTGATCGATCGGATGGCGCGTGCCGCCACCAAGGGGCATGCCGCTCACTATGCCGAACTGAATTTCGCCTTCCATGATCGACTCGCGCGCGCGGCCGGCAATCCCCGGCTCCACGAGACCTACTCGCGGCTGGTCGCCGACCTTTCGCAGGTGCGACGCAGGGCACATCGCGACGACCTCAGCAGTGCTCAAGCATCCCTGATCGAGCACCTGGCCATTCATGCAGCCATCTCGGCCCGCCGATCCCGCGAGGCCGCCGATCTGCTGATCCGGCACACGCAGCAGGGCCGCATGCGCCTGCACCGGAGTGCGGCACGCTGAGCGGCTGTGTCAGCCGCGCTACGCGCCTCACGACAAGACTCAGAGGATGCCCAGTCGCGTGGTGCCCTCGAAGGGATCGTGCTGCTCGCGCTTGCTCTGCAGCTTCACGGTGAGCCTGAGGTCATTGACCGAATCAGCGTGTCGCAGTGCCTCGGCCAGCGAAATCCGACCGGATTCGAACAGATCGAAGAGCGCCTGATCGAAGGTCTGCATCCCGATCTCGCGCGACTTCTTCATCACCTCGCGAATCCCGGTCACATCCCCCTTGAAGATCAGATCGGACAGCAAGGGCGAATCAAGAAGCACCTCGACTGCAGGCACGCGACCGGTCCCCGATTCGAGCGGAATCAATCGCTGGGACACGATGCCACGCAGGTTGAGTGACAGGTCCATCAGCAGCTGGCTGCGCCGTTCCTCGGGGAAGAAGTTGATGATGCGATCGAGCGCCTGATTGGAATTGTTTGCATGCAGCGTCGCCAGGCACAGATGCCCCGTCTCGGCAAAGGAGATCGCGTGCTCCATGGTTTCGCGGTCGCGAATCTCGCCGATCATGATCACGTCGGGCGCCTGGCGCAGCGAGTTGCGCAGGGCCGTGTCCCAGCTGTCGGTGTCCACGCCGATTTCACGATGGGTCACGATGCAATTGCGATGCGGGTGAACGAATTCGACCGGATCCTCGATGGTGATGATGTGACCGTGTGAATGCTCGTTGCGGTGACCGATCATGGCAGCCAGCGTGGTCGACTTGCCCGAGCCCGTGCCGCCCACGACCAGCACCAGGCCGCGCTGCTGCAAGGCCAGTGGCGCAATGACGGCTGGCAGCTCGAGCTGTGAGAGTCGCGGAATCGTGCTGCGGATGGTGCGCACGACCATGCCCACCCGGCCAAGCTGCATGAAGACGTTCACCCGAAAGCGTCCGATGCCCTGCGGCGAGATCGCGAAGTTGACCTCCCGACGCGCCTCGAATTCCGCGGCCTGGCGATCACTCATGGTGGCGCGCGCCAACTCCAGGGCGTGCTGCGCGGTCAGCGGCACCGCGGACACCGGCGTGAGCTTTCCATCGATCTTGATTGCCGGCGGAAAATCGGCCGTGATGAACAGATCAGACCCATCCTTGCCGTGCATCAGCGTGAGCAGCTCGCGCAGAAAGCGGGCGGCCTGTTCACGTTCCATGTGGCTGGCTCGCACAGGATTCCCGCTGCCCGTCGGCCCCTCGGGCAGGGTCTTCATCCCGCTCGCGTGGTTCATCCTGGAAACTGCTCCTTGTTGCTCGCTGCGGCACGGGCTTCGCGCACATCGATCTGACTGCGCCGCACCAGGTCGCTCAGGCATTGATCGAGGGTCTGCATGCCGGCGGCCGCCCCGGTCTGGATCGCGGCATTCATCTGGGCAATCTTGGCCTCGCGGATCAGGTTGCGGATCGCGGGGGTGCCGATCATGATCTCGTGCGCCGCGACACGGCCCCGGCCGTCCTTGGTCTTGATCAGGGTCTGCGAGATCACGGCTCGCAAGGATTCGGACAGCATCGCTCGCACCATCTCCTTTTCGGCCGCGGGAAACACATCGATCACGCGATCCACCGTCTTGGCGGCGCTGGAGGTGTGCAGGGTGCCCAGCACCAGGTGCCCGGTCTCGGCGGCCGTGAGCGCCAGGCGAATGGTCTCCAGATCGCGCAATTCGCCGACCAGGATCACATCCGGGTCTTCGCGCAGCGCCGAGCGCAAGGCATTGGAGAAGGAA
>JBILSK010000332.1:0-3648 GCA_044372165.1 Burkholderiaceae bacterium
AGCGTGTCGGCTGCCAGCAGCGTTCGGCCGACATCCAGCACCTGGTTGCAGACGCCGGCGTTTGCACCGGGCAGCGGCTCGGCGGCGACGCCGCTCAGCATCAGCTCGCCGGTGGGGCGGGTGCGGTCAATGGTCGGCAGGCGGCGTCGGGTCAGGCCGGGCGCATCGGCGGCGACCAGGTGCAGACCGCCCGCGGTGTCGGCCACCAGATAGGCGTCGGCGTCGAAATCCAGCACATGCAGGGCGCGCCCGTCCAGGCGGCCGTTGTGGCAACTGATGCCGGTACCCGCACGGGCGCCGCTGCGCTCGGCGAGCGCCGCACCGATCACGCATTGACCGGATGCGATCCGGGGCAGCCAGCTGGCCTGCTGGGTGGGACTGCCGGCGAGCATCAGGGCAGTGGGCACCATCGCGGCATTGGCGATGAAGGGCACCGGAGCGATGTGATAGCCCAGCGATTCGGCCACGATGCAGGCATCCAGCGGTGCCATGCCGATGCCGCCGTGCGCTTCGGGAATGATCAGGCCGTGCAGGCCGATTTCGCCAAGCCCTGCGTGCAGATCGGCCGCACGGCCTTCGTCACGCTCGGCGAACTGGCGCACGCGCGCCAGGGTGGATTGGTCGCGCAGGTAGACCTCGAAGGTCTCGCGCAGCAGGGTCTGATCTGATGACAGGCCGAATTCCATCAGGCTGCTCCCGCCAGACGAGGCTCCCTGGGCATGCCCAGGCCGCGCTCGCTGATGATGTTCTTCTGGATCTGGTTGGTGCCGCCACCGATGATCAGGCCCAG
Organism: Burkholderiaceae bacterium; assembly: GCA_044372165.1. GTDB lineage: Bacteria > Pseudomonadota > Gammaproteobacteria > Burkholderiales > Burkholderiaceae_E > UBA4615. The sequence goes on from JBILSK010000332.1 coordinate 791, forward strand.
GTAATACATGTAGTGAACCTGCCAGGCACCGTCGTCCTGCAGGTAGGGGTGATCGCCATAGGCCAGGCCGCGCTCGCCCATCACGTCGATGGCCAGGGCCTCGATCTCGTGGCGCAGCTCGGTGCCTTGAAGCTTCACGATCATGGCGGCCAGGTCGGTGCCGGAGGTGGCATTGAGTTCGGCCGACAGCAGGCGCAGGTCATTGAACTGCATGGCCATCACGCGGGCCTGCAGCCGCATCAGGCGATCGATGTACTGCGGCTGGTCGATCAGGCGCTCGCCATCGACCGACTCGGTCTTCATCAGCTCGATCAGGCCGTTGAGGCGCGCCTGCGAGATGTTCGGGTCGGCGAGCGAATTGCGCTCGTTCTTGAGGATCACGTTGGCGACCATCCAGCCGTCGCCGCGCTTGCCGACGATCTGCTGGGCGGGCACCTTCAGGTCGGTGAAGAACACCTCGTTGAAGTTCGCGTTCAGGGTCATGTCGACCAGCGGGCGGATCTCGATGCCAGGGGTCTGCATGCTGAACAGCAGAAAGCTGATGCCCTTGTGCTTGGGTGCGTCGGGTTCGGTGCGCACCAGGCAGAAGCACCAGTCGGCCAGTTGCGCCGTGCTGGTCCAGATCTTCTGGCCGTTCACCACCCAGTGATCGCCCTGCAGCACGCCGGCGGTGCGCAGGCTCGCCAGGTCGCTGCCGGCACCCGGCTCGGAGTAGCCCTGGCACCAGATCATCTCGCCCGACAGCGTGGGCGGAATGAATTGACGCTTCTGCTCCTCGGTACCCATGGCCAGCAGCGTGGGCACCAGCATGTTGATGCCCTGGCCGCCCAGGCCCGGGCTCACCCGTGCTGCCGAGAATTCCTCGGCCAGGATGCGCGCCTCGAGCAGGTCGGGGGCGCAGCCGGCGCCGCCGTAGGCCGCAGGGATGGTGCGGGCGGTATAGCCGCGGCTGATCAGCAGGCGCTGCCAGGCGCGCGCTTTTTCATCGCGCGGACCGCCTGCGTTGGGGGCGAGATGGCGGTGCGTCGCGATGAACTCGCGCACCTCCTGGCGAAAGGCCTCGTAGCGAGGGCCGTAACTGAGGTCCATCCGAAGACTCCTTGAGCAATCAGTGCACGGGGCCGAGCAGCAGATCGGCGAGCTTGCGCCGATGGTGAGCTGCATCGCCGAACTGGTACTGCAGCCACAGGGCGCGCCGCAGAAAGAGCTGGGCATCGCAGTCCCAGGTGAAACCGAAGCCACCGTGAAACTGCACGGCGCGATCGCCGGCCAACACGAAGCCATCACCCGATTCAGCCTTGGCCATGCGCAAGGCGATCTCGAGCGCGGCGTCGTCCGCACCCTCGGCGATCAGCGTGGCCGCATGGCAGACATGCGAACGCGAGCGCTCGAGGTTGACCAGCATGTCGGCGCAGGTGTGCTTGAGCGACTGATAGCTGCCGATCTTGCGACCGAAGGTGGTCCGGGTGTTCAGGTAGTCGACGACGACATCGAGCGTGCCGGCGACGCCGCCTGCGCCCTCGGCCGACGCGATCAGCCATCCGGCTCTTTGCACGGCTGCCAGGGCCGCCTGGGCGGCTGCGCCCTCGATCACCGACGAGGCCGGCACGATGATGCCGGCGAGCTCCAGCGCAAAGCTGCGACGGGTCTCGTCGATGATGGTCTCGCGGCGCAGGGCGTGGACACCGAGCTGCTCGCGGCGCACCACGGCCAGGGCGAGCTCGCCTTCCAGCTGGACCGAGACCAGGAGGACATCGGCCACGGCGGCATCGGGGATCAGTGCCTTGGTCCCCGAGAGGGTCACGCCCGCGTCGGTGCGCATGGCCTGCGCCTGCGGCATGTCCAGCGTCCAGTCGCCGTCTTCCTCCATCAGGGCCACGGTCCCGATGGCACCGCCGCAGATCGGCGGCAACAGCGCCGCCTGCTGCTCGGGCGTGCCGCCTGCCAGCACGCCCTGCACGAAGAGCTGGGTGGAGGCAAACGGCGTGGCCAGCAGATGGCGCCCCATGGGCTCGGCGATGATCGCCACCTCGGCCAGGGTCAGGCCGCTACCGCCGTGCTGCTCGGCAATCGCGATCCCCGACCAGCCCAGCGCCACCATGGCGTCCCAGAGGCTGCGGTCAAAGCCGTGCTCGCTGCTCATTCGGGTGCGCACGGCCGAGGTGGGCGATTGTTCGCGACAAAAGCTCGTGGCGGCCTCCAGCAGCATGGCCTGCTCGTCGGTGAACGCGATCGCCTGGGGCAGCACGGGGGGCGTGAAGGCCTGGTTCGATGTGCGGCTCATGGCATCAGTCCTTGGGCAGGCCGAGCACGCGCTCGCCCACGATGTTGGCCTGGATCTGGCTGGTGCCGCCGCCGATCGTCGACGCAAACGAGTTGAAGTAGGAGCGTTGCCATTTCCCGCCTTCGACGGCCTGCGCATCACCGACCCAGCGCGCCGCGTTGGCGCCCTGCAGCGACAGGGCGAACTGCAGCAGGCGGCGCATGTGCTCGGAGCGGCGCAGCTTGGCCGACAGGGGGATGGCCTGCGGTCGCTCGCTGCACAGGGCCGCGATGTTGCCGCGCACGGCACACAGCTTGTCGCCCTGATCCTCGATCAGGAATCGCACCATCTGGTCGCGCACGAAGGGGTCTTCCAGCGCCGGGCGTCCATCGCGTCGTGCGTCGCGGGCCAGTGCCATCACGTCACCTACCCCCAGGGCCATGCGCGAAATGCCGCCGGCCTGTCCGCCGCTTGCGCCGCGCTCGAAGGTGAGCGTGAGCATCGCGATCTTCCAGCCCTCGCCTTCCTTGCCCATGCGGCAGCTCGCCGGAATGCGCGCATCAGTGAAGAAGGTCTGGTTGAAGCCGTATTCGCC
>JBILSK010000334.1:0-3645 GCA_044372165.1 Burkholderiaceae bacterium
AGCGGTGCGATGCGCCGGGTCACGCTCGACCGAGGACATCGTGTCCGGCGTGGGCGAAGCAGCGTCCCGCGACTGGGCTCTGTGCGCATCGGACTCCTGCGAGGCAGCCGAGCCTTCGGGAGCGGGGCGCGGTGCGACCGAGGGCCGCGCAGCCCCATGACCCTGCCCACGGGTGGCAGACGGGGCAGCAGGCCGGCTGTACAGCGGGCGACGGGCCATGTCAGGCTCGTGCGCAGGCGCAGCAACGGGCGTGGGGCAGGAAGGCGGGTTTCACGGCGCGATTCAGGCAGTCGGCAAGCGTGCGACCAACGGTAGCATGACCGGACCCGACTCTGAAAAGGAAACGGGTCGAAGGCGTGTGACCTTCGACCCGTCTGAAGAGGTGGCGCGCCCGGCAGGATTCGAACCCACGACCCCTTGGTTCGTAGCCAAGTACTCTATCCAACTGAGCTACGGGCGCGCTGAGCCTTGAACTATAGCACGCTTCATTCGAAAAAGCGAAGGACGTCCTTGAATCGGGCCGAAATCGCTCCATGGAACGTATGGTATTGCGCCATATGAAAAGACATTTCTTGATGCGGCAATCGAGTTAGACTCCCGTCGCAGCTGTTCCCTAGAATCGACCCGATCACGACCGGAGACGAGCATGTCCGCACTGCCCAACCCGCCTGCCTCTCGAGACGACCCCGACGCCCTTGAGACCCAGGAGTGGCTCGATGCCCTCGAGACCGTTCTGGATCGGGAAGGTCCGGAACGTGCCCACTTCCTGCTCGAGGCGCTGATCGAGAAGGCGCGTCGCAATGGCGCGTTCATTCCGTTCTCGGCGAACACGGCCTACATCAACACCATTCCCGTTCAGCTCGAGGCGCGCAGCCCCGGCGACGCCGAGCTCGAGGAGCGGGTGCGATCCTTCGTCCGCTGGAACGCGATGGCGATGGTGGTGCGGGCGAATCGCCTGAGTCCGCCCGATGGCGGCGACCTGGGCGGACACATTGCCTCGTTCGCATCGCTGGCCACCATGATCGGTGCCGGGATGAACCACTTCTGGCATGCGCCCCACGAAGGGCACGGAGGCGATCTGGTCTATTTCCAGGGGCACTCGGCGCCGGGCATCTACGGGCGGGCCTTTCTGGAGGGGCGTCTGACCGAGGAGCAGTTGGTCAATTTCCGCCAGGAAGTGGATGGCAAGGGCCTGTCGTCCTATCCGCATCCCAAGCTGATGCCCGATTTCTGGCAATTTCCGACCGTCTCCATGGGCCTGGGGCCGATCACCGCGATCTACCAGGCGCGCTTTCTGAAGTACCTCCATGCGCGTGGCATTGCGGACACCTCGCGGCGAAAGGTCTGGGTGTTCTGCGGCGACGGTGAGATGGATGAGCCCGAGTCACTGGGGGCGATCAGCCTGGCTGCGCGCGAAAAACTCGACAACCTGATCTTTGTCGTCAACTGCAACCTGCAGCGCCTGGACGGTCCCGTGCGCGGCAACGGCAAGATCATCCAGGAACTCGAAGGCGAGTTTCGCGGCTCGGGCTGGAACGTCATCAAGCTGATCTGGGGCTCCTACTGGGATCCTCTGCTGGCGCGCGACAAGGACGGCATCCTGCAGCGGGTGATGGAAGAAACCGTCGACGGCGAGTACCAGGCGTACAAGGCCAACAACGGTGCCTTCGTGCGCGAACATTTCTTCGGCAAGCACCCCAAGCTGCTCGAGATGGTCTCGCGGATGACTGATGACGACATCTGGCGCCTCAATCGCGGCGGCCACGACCCGCACAAGGTCTATGCGGCGTTTCACGCTGCGATCAACCATCAGGGCCAACCGACCGTGGTGCTGGCCAAGACCGTCAAGGGCTATGGCATGGGCCGCGTGGGCGAAGCCAAGAACCCGACGCACCAGCTCAAGAAGCTCGATACGCAGGCGATCCGCGAATTCCGCGATCGCTTCAACATCCCGGTGCCCGACGACAAGCTCGACGAGCTGCCGTTCTTCCGGCCTGCCGAAGATTCCGCCGAGATGCGCTACATGCACGAGCGCCGCCGCGCGCTGGGCGGCTATCTGCCGCAACGGCGCCGACGCTCCGAGGAGTCGCTGACGGTGCCGCCACTGACGACCTTCGCGCCGGTGCTCGAGGCCACCGCCGAGGGTCGCGAGATTTCGACGACCCAGGCGTTCGTGCGGGCGCTCACCATCCTGACCCGGGACGCATCGCTGGGTCAGCGGATCGTGCCCATCGTGCCCGACGAAGCGCGCACCTTCGGCATGGAAGGCATGTTCCGCCAGCTCGGTATCTATGCACCCGAGGGTCAGAAGTACGTCCCGGTCGACAAGGACCAGGTCATGTACTACCGCGAGGACAAGGCGGGTCAGATCCTTGAGGAAGGCATCAACGAAGCGGGCGCCTTCAGTTCGTGGATCGCGGCGGCGACGTCCTATTCGACGAACGACCGGATCATGATTCCGTTCTTCATCTACTACTCGATGTTCGGCTTCCAGCGTGTCGGCGATCTGGCCTGGGCGGCGGGTGACATGCAGGCGCGCGGCTTCCTGCTGGGGGGCACGTCCGGGCGGACCACGCTCAACGGCGAGGGCTTGCAGCACGAGGACGGGCACAGCCACATCCTGTCGTCGACGATTCCCAATTGCGTGTCCTATGACCCGACCTATGCCCACGAGCTGGCGGTGATCATCCAGGAAGGTCTGCGGCGCATGGTGGGTGAGCAGGAAAACGTCTTCTACTACATCACCTTGCTGAACGAGAACTACGCGCATCCGGGTCTGCGGCCGGGCGACGAGCGCAGCATCGTGCGCGGCATGTACCTGCTGCGCGAAGGCGATGCCGGCAACACGACGCGCGTGCAGTTGCTGGGCTCGGGTTCCATCCTGCGCGAGTCGTTGGCGGCAGCCGAGCTGCTGGAAAAGGACTGGGGTATTGCGGCGGACGTCTGGTCGGTCACCAGCTTCACCGAACTGCGTCGCGATGGCCTGGATTGCGATCGCTGGAATCTGTTGCATCCCACCGAGCCGCAGCGCGTGCCCTTCGTGACCTCGCAACTGGCCGGACGGGCGGGTCCGATTGTGGCGTCGACCGATTACATGAAGCTGTTTGCCGACCAGATCCGCCCCTTCATGCCGGCGAATCGCGACTACAGCGTGCTGGGTACTGACGGCTTCGGTCGCTCCGACTTCCGGTATCGCCTGCGTGAACATTTCGAGATCGACCGTCACTTCGTCGTTCTCAATGCCTTGCGCGCGCTGTCGCGTCAGGGACAGGTCAAGCCCGAGACCCTCTCCGAGGCGATCCGGCGCTACGGCATCGACCCCGAGAAATCCAATCCGCACTACGCCTGAACGGAGCGAGCACCAAGATGGCGACCCTGGAACTGAATGTGCCCGACATCGGCGACTTCAAGGATGTCGAGGTGATCGAACTGCTGGTCAAACCAGGCGACTCGGTGAAGGCCGAACAGAGCCTGGTGACAGTCGAATCGGACAAGGCTTCGATGGAGATTCCGTCGACCGTGGCCGGCCGCTTGATCGAGCTGAAGGTGAAGCTCGGTGACAAGGTCAATCAGGGCAGCCTGCTTGCCGTGATCGACACCGATGGGGCGCCCATGCCTGCGGCTGCGCCCGCCTCGACGCAAGGG
>JBILSK010000333.1:0-3645 GCA_044372165.1 Burkholderiaceae bacterium
GTGGCGTTCCTGCAGTTGACAAGCCGGCATCATCGCCGAGAACGACGCCTTTCCATAACGGGCGTTCTTGCGATAACGGTCAGGTACCGACGTCCACGTCCGCGAAATGCCTGCCCGAAAGCTGTCGTTCGCGGCCGAATCGATGGGTGGGGGCAGATCGCCAGAGGGCGAGTAAAGTGGCCGGGCTCGTCAGCCTGACAGCCTGTGCCATCTGCTCGCGCATCAGAAGGAGACCCACATGATGAATTTTCGGAGAACGACGGCTTCGATGCTGGCTGGGTTGCTGCTCCTCGCCTCAAACTCGGCGTTTGCTGCCGTAACGGTCACGGTCGACAACTTCGTCCGAGCCGAGACCGATACGACCATGAAGCGCTATGTCGCGCAGGGTGCGTTTGGGAAGTTCTTTCACATCCGAGCGATGACGCCCATCGACAAGCAGGACGTGATCCGGATGAACCGGGACACCTTGTACTCGGCGGGCGTCTTCGACCTGACGACGCCGGTCACGATCGTCAAGCCTGATCCCGGCAAGCGCTTCCAGTCGATGCTGGTCATTAACGAGGATCACTCGATGCTGCCGGTGCAGCACGGCGCGGGCTCCTTCACGCTCACAAAGGGGAGCGTGGGCACCCGGTACGTCATGGTCCTTTTCCGTACCTTCGCTGACCCAAACGACCCGGCGGACCTGAAGGCTGCCAATGCGTTGCAGGACCGGATTCAGGCGAAACAGACCAGCGCAGGAACATTCCAGACTCCTGACTGGGACGAGAAATCCCTGCACACGGTCCGGGACGCCGTGAACGTGCTCGCGGCGACGAAAACGGATACATCAGGCTTTTTTGGGGATAAGGCGAAACTGAATCCAATCGACCATCTGCTCGGGACGGCCTACGGCTGGGGCGGTAATCCGAAGGCGTCGGCGGTCTACTCGGGCGTCACGCCGGAAAAGAACGATGGTGTGACGCCCTACGTCCTCACGGTTCGCAACGTACCGGTTGACGGCTTCTGGTCGGTCACCGTCTACAACGCGAAGGGTTTCATGGAGCCCAACGACCGGAACGCCTACTCGGTCAACAACGTGACCGCGAAGCGAAATCCTGACGGCAGCATAAGCATTCAATTCGGCGGCGACCCAACAAGCACGAACTATCTGCCGATCATGCAGGGTTGGAACTACACCGTTCGCATGTATCGCCCCCGCAAGGAAATTGTGGATGGTTCGTGGAAATTCCCAGCGGCCAAGCCGGCGACCTGATCGACACGCCTTGGCTGATGTCTGATCAGCGAAAGCTTCAGCCCGGCTTCAGCTTTTCGCAACTCGCGTGTCAGCGCAGCAATCAGGGCGCTTCGCGCCTGAAATACCAGGTGGCCGTGTCCGAGTCGGCGGCACCGAAGGCGTAGCCCTCTTGTGCGAACGCCTTCAGCCCGTCGGGCTCGGTGATGCGATGGTCGATCACAGCGCTCTCATGAGCCCGTGACGATTATTTCTTGAGAATGGTGCCCCATTGCCCGATCCAGGCATTGCTCTGTGCATCGACCTTGGGGACTCTGATCTGCGTGTCTGTGGGGGTCCACAGCGCAGCTGAACCGAAGACGCCTTTGGCATGGCATTCGGTTTTCTGATCGCACAGGCCGTCTTTACATCCAGCCCGCCAGGCATCGCCAAATTTTTTCTCGACGCTGAAGCCTGAGCAGCTTTTATCCGCCGAGCATTTGTTGATGCAATCGCGTATCGATGCCTGGGCCCAGGTTCCGTTAGGCAGACCGAATTCGTTAGGGATCAGCCGGGCAGGAACCCAGGAATACGAACCCTCGCTCACCGCCTGTGCCGCGGCACTGAACGGGACACACAGGACGATACATGCGCTGCATAATGCTCGAATAAAGCGATTCATAGAGGGTCTCCGTGTCGTGTTAGGGGGACTGTATGGCTCGCGCGCTGGCAACTCTACGCCTCTGCGACATCCTACTGTGAATCGGCTGCAGCAGTCAGGGACTTGAAGTCGCTCTGCGCTCAGACCTCCAGATTATCGATCAGTCGCGTGCTCCCCAACCGGGCTGCCCCAAGCACGACGGCGGCATCACCGCAGCGCAGGAGTTGCAGATCGTGCCGGCGACGAGCGGTGAGGTAATCGGGTACCCAGCCTCGTGCGATGAGAGCCTGCATCTGTTCGGCTTGCGAGTGGTTCACTCTGAACGACGCCCGCCTGCAGTTGCTGCCACTGCAGGAAAAAATGCCAATGGTGGCGGCCTCGATGGAGCCCTACCCCGTCCACAGGGTCGGCTCTGCCGAAGTCGCAGTGCTCGTTCTCGTAGGCTTCGATCACAGCCACGAGCGCGTCTCGTTCGTGCGCCTGCGCAGCTCCATGTTCGGCCTGGAAGAATGTCTCCAGCCGCTTGAAGGCGCGTTGCAGGTCCTCGTCATTGCTGATCGGCTCGATGGTCACTGACGGTCTCCGCGTCGATGCTGACGCTAGATCCTGGAGCCGGCCCTTGACCACGGTGCACGTGCATCCATCACTCGTACCCCAGGCGCAGTTCCTTTGCCTGCCGCGCCAGCTCCTCGATTGCCATCCCACTCGCCCGGTCAGATGCAGCCTTGAAAGCCATCAGACCAGGTGCGGACGAGACACGTTCAGCATGTCCGCCGCAACTTGGATCGTGAGCTCGGCGTGAATAGGCACCATCGCGACCGCATTGCCGTCGGCCGCGACTTCGCGCTCGCCGGACAGCGAGGCTTGCCGAACGGAAGACGCGTTCACGCCAGCACCTTCAAGCCGTGCTTCTCGACAACCGCCAGCAGCTTCAGCGCCATCCCGCTCGGCCGCTTGGTGCCGGCTTCCCACTTCTGCACCGTCGATTCGCTGGTGTTCAGGTACCGCGCGAAGATCGGCTGACTCACGTGTGCCAGCTCCCGGATCCGCTTGATGCCCTCCGGACTGATCTCAGGGGGCGTGGCCAGGCAAGATTCGTCGAAATCGCGCATGGTCGCCTTGTCGATAGCCCCTGCCCGGTGCAGCCCGTGAGCAGCGCTGTGGATGGCCTCGAAGGCATCGCTCTTGAACTTCGGCTTAGTGGTCATCGCTCAACTCCAGTAGGTCACCCGCATCGAAGGCTCGGGCAAGTTCAGACGGACTCATGTTCGCGTACCCCTGAGCAAGGCGGCGGAAAGCCGTCAGCTCATCCGGGTCGATGTTCGCCCGATCCTTCTTCGCGCAGAGGAAGGCAAACACCCAGAACCGCCCGCCCTTTGCCAGGACGATCGACCGGTGCTGGTTGTCGTTCAGGCGCCTCTTGAAAACACCACCGCCCAGATCATCAGCCTGGCCCCGCATCGCCTCCCGCGCAGCCTGGAGGAGCGCGCCGTCTCGGATGCGCGCCTTGCGAGCAGCCTTGGAAAACCAGGCGGTCTTGAAGACACGGGGATCGAGACCCGAAGACATGGCACATGTCAAGCACCTGGTGCTACCGATTAGAAGTCGGCTCTGACATCCGGATCAACCACCACAACGCGGCCAAGACACTCGACTCACCCAAAAAGGACTCGCCCTGACCTGCCCGGATTTTCCGTACCAATGATTTCAAGGAAGATGGCTCCCAATCCGCGAGGAGCCCATGAGAAAGAGCCGATTCACTGAAGAGCAG